>JAZDIY010000029.1:0-5178 GCA_043804445.1 Chloroflexota bacterium
CATCAGGCGCATCAGCCGCTGGTAGACGGCCTGGAGTTTGTGCTGACCGCCCCGGGCGAAGGGGGTGGCCCCGCCGTAGCCGGCGAGGTAGATGCTCAGGCCGCCCAGGGTGTCCCCCAGACCGGCGGCGGCCCCGACGAAGACCGGCCCCAGGTGGGGGGCGAAGGCGGGCTTCATCACCGCTCCCAGGGCTAAGACCACCGGGGTCATCGGTATCGGGGCCAGCATGGTAGCCCCGCCGAAAACGGCGACCAGAAAGGCACCGAGGTAGCCGTAGCCCTGGAGGGCCTGGACGTACCCCCAGAAATAGATGACCGCCGCAGCCACGATGAGCGTGGCCGCGATGCTGCCGATGCCGATGGCATAGTCCCGCTTCCTGGACACTGATATCACCTCATTAAAGGTATCACAGTGCCCGGGGGGGGTCAAATCGAGCCTGGCCGCGGCCCGGCAGCGGGGCTTTAGTCTTTTTCAGCGGCCCTGGTGGTAAAGGTCAGCCCCTTGGCGCCGAGGTCAACCACCACGGTATCGCCCTCCCGGCATTCACCCCTCAGTACCATGGAGGACAGCGGGTTCTCCACGTGGTGCTCGATGGCCCGCCGCAGCGGCCGGGCCCCGTACACCGGGTCGTAGCCCTCCTTGACCAGCCAGGTTTTGGCCTTCTTGGTCAGCTTCAGGCCTATCTTCCGCTCCGCCAGGCGCTGCTGCACGTCCTTAACCATGATTTCCACGATATCCCTCAGCTGCTCCTCGGTGAGCTCGTGGAAGACGATAATCTCGTCCAGACGGTTGAGGAACTCGGGGCGGAAGGTCTTCCTGACCTCGGCCATCACCTTTGCCTTCATGGCCTCGTAGCCGTTCCGGGCCGCCTGGTCGCCCTCTTTCGGGGTGGCGAAGCCGAGGGCCCCCTGGCGCTTGATGAGCTCCACGCCGGCGTTGCTGGTCATGATGATGACCGTGTTCTTGAAGTCCACCGTCCGGCCCTGGCCGTCGGTGAGCCGCCCGTCGTCCAGCACCTGCAGCAGGCTGTTGAACACCTCGGGGTGGGCCTTCTCAATCTCGTCCAGCAGAATGACCCGGTAGGGGCGGCGCCGCACCGCCTCGGTGAGCTGGCCCCCCTCCTCGTAGCCGACGTAGCCCGGAGGGGCCCCGATGAGCCGGGAGACGGTGTGCTTCTCCTGGTATTCAGACATGTCCAGCCGCACCATGGCGTTCTCGTCATCAAAGAGGAAGTGGGCCAGGGTGCGGGCCAGCTCGGTCTTGCCCACGCCGGTGGGACCGAGGAAGATGAAGCTGCCGATGGGCCGCCGCGGGTCTTTTAAGCCCGCCCGGCTGCGCCGGATGGCCTCGGCCACGGCGAAGACGGCCTCCTCCTGGTCAATCAGCCGCTCGTGGATGCGCTCTTCCATGTGCAGCAGCTTCTCGGCTTCGCCCTCCAGCATCTGGCTGACCGGGATGCCGGTCCACTTGGCGATGAGCTGGGCGATGTCCTTCTCGTCCACCACCTGGTCCAGCTTCTCCTGCTTGAGCCACTGCTCTTTGGCCTGGTTATACTCCTCCTCCAGGCGCAGCCGCTGGCTGCGCCGCTGGGCGCTGTCTTCGTAGTCCTGCCGCTGGGCGGCGGCCTCCTCCTCGTTGGCCAGTCCCTTTAGCTGCTTCTCCAGGGACTTGACCTCCGGGGGGGCGCTCTCGGTATCGATACGCAGCTTGCTGGCGGCCTCGTCAATCAGGTCGATGGCCTTGTCCGGCAGGTGGCGGTCGGCGATGTAGCGCTGTGACAGGCGGGCGGCGGCTTCCAGGGCGGCGTCGTTTATCTGGACCTTGTGGTGGGCCTCGTAGCGGGGACGGAGCCCGTGCAGTATCTCGATGGTGGCCTCAATAGTGGGCTCGCCGACGAATACCGGCTGGAACCGCCGCTCCAGGGCCTTGTCCTTCTCGATGTACTTGCGGTACTCGTCCATGGTGGTGGCCCCCACGCACTGCAGCTCGCCGTGGGCCAGGGCCGGCTTGAGCATGTTGCTGGCGTCGATGGAGCCTTCCGCCGCCCCGGCCCCGACCACGGTGTGTATCTCATCGATGAACAGGATGACCTCACCCTGGGACTGGCGCACCTCGTCCATCACCGCCTTCAGGCGCTCCTCGAACTCGCCGCGGAACTTGCTGCCGGCCACCAGGGCCCCCATGTCCAGGGCCATAATCTTGTGCCCCTTCAGAGAATCGGGGACGTCGTCGTCGGCAATCTTCTGGGCCAGGCCCTCGGCGATGGCTGTCTTGCCCACGCCGGCCTCCCCCACGATGACCGGGTTGTTCTTGGTGCGCCGGCTGAGTATCTGCATCACCCGTTTAATCTCGTCCTCCCGGCCGATGACGGGGTCCAGCTTGCCCGCCCGGGCGAACTCGGTCAGGTCACGGCTGTACTTCTCCAGCGAGCGGTACTTGGACTCGGCCCGGGCGTCGGTCACCCGGTGCCCGCCGCGCAGCTTCTGCAGGGCGCGGTACACCTTCTCCTGGTCCACGCCGAAGCGTTTCAGGATGGCGGCGGCCTCGCCCTGCTGCTCCCTGGTGATGGCGATGAGCAGGTGCTCGGTGCCGACGAACTCATCTTTCAGACGGCTGGCCTCCTCCTCGGCGGCCTTGAGCATCTGGGCGATGCGCGGGGTGGCGTAAATCTGGTTGGTCTCGTAGGCCACCTTGGGGGCCCGGGCCAGGGCGGCTTCCACCTCCCGTTTCACCGGGTCGGCCTCGACCCCCAGTTCCTTCAGTACCTCGCCGACCAGCCCCTGCTCCTGCTGGAGCAGGGCCAGCAAAATATGTTCCACGTCCCACTGGTTGTGCTGGTGTTCTCTTACCAGTTGCTGGGAAAGGGCTATGGCCTCCTGGGCCTGTTCGGTAAATTTTTCCTGTTTCATAGCTCGTTCTCCCCCCTCAGTCTTGCTATCTCGGCCGCCATGGCCTCCAGCTGCCGCTGCAGCTCGCTCATCCGCTGGGCCATGCGCAGGATGACGCTGGCCCCCGCCAGGTTGACCCCCAGGTCTTCCATCAGGGTCTTGGCCCGCTGGAGGCGGTCAATGTCCCGCTCCGAGTACAGGCGGACGTTCCCCTGGGACCGTGACGGCTCGATGATGCCGATTCTCTCGTAGTAGCGCAGGGTGTGTACCTGCACGCCGAGAATACGGGCGGCGACGCTGATAACGTAGCGGGGTTCATCTCCGTACCGGTTGTTTTCCGTGGCCATGGTCAACCCCTCCCTTTAGCCCCCCGGCCGCAGCTCACGCAGCTGCTCAAAGAGCTGTTTTTCCTCGGCCGAGAGTTTTTGCGGCAGGACTATCTTCACCTTCACCTTGAGGTCGCCGTGCCGGGAGTCGCCCAGGTGGGGCATCCCCTGCCCGCCCAGGCGGAATGACTGCTCGTTCTGCGTTTCCGGCGGAATCTTGAGGGACACCTTGCCCTTTATAGTGGGGACCTCCACCTCGCCGCCGAGCAGGGCGGTGACCAGCGGTACCGGGACCTCGGCATAGAGGTCGTCGCCCCGGCGCTCCAGCTTCTGGTGCGGTTTGACGGTAATAAGAAGGTACAGGTCGCCGTTGGGGCCGCCCTGGCCCGGGCCGCCCTTGCCGGCGAGGCGCACCCGCGAGCCGGTGTTCACCCCCGGCGGTATCTTTACCTCCAGGCGCTTGGTGCCGGGCACCATGCCGGCCCCCCGGCACACCGAGCAGAGGGCGTTCTGTATCCGGCCGGTGCCCTGGCAGCTGGCGCAGGGCTCTTCCACCTGCAGGTTGAGCATCCGGCTGGTGCCGTGGTAGGCCTCTTCCAGGGATATCTCCACCGGGTGTTCCAGGTCAGTGCCCCGCCGGGCTGCCGGGCGGCGGCGGGAGCTGCCCCGGCCGAAGAGGTCGCCGAAGATGCTGCCCAGGTCGAAGTCATCGAAGTGGGAACCCTGGCCGCCGCCCTGACCGGGGCCACCGAAGCCCCCGGAGGGCGCCTGCTGGTAGCCGGCCCGCTCGAACTGGTCGGCATACTGCCACTGGTCACCGTAGCGGTCGTACTTCTGCCGCTTGTCCTTGTCCGAGAGGACCTCGTAGGCCTGGTTAATCTCCTTGAACCGGGCCTCGGCGGTCTGGTCGCCCGGGTTAACGTCCGGGTGATAGCGGCGCGCCAGCTTGCGGTAGGCCTGCTTGACCTCCTTCTCGGTGGCCTTCCGGTCTACGCCCAGTATCTTGTAGTAGTCCTTGCCCGCCATTTGCCGCCTCAGTAACGATATTCAACCGTATTATAGAATGGAGTGGCAGGTATTGTCAATAAGTTTACTAAAGGAAAGCTAATAAATATTTATTAGAACTATTGACAAATATTACTTGACGTTGTATGTCATAGTTAAGAAGGCCATCAAGGTCACGGCGGAAGCCAAACCCGCCGCCAGGCCCGTTGCCCGGGCCGGGAGAAAGGCCAAGGCCACGGCCAAGGGCGAAAAGTAGTTTAGCTTGTGAGACTGGAAAGGGGGCAGGATTTTCCTGCCCCCTTTCTGTTTATCCTTCCAGGCTCCGGTAGATATCCAGGAACTGGTGCAGTATGGCGGCGGTGGCCCCCCAGATGACCTCCCCCCGGTAGTAATAGGAGTAGGCGGTCACCCGCTGGCCGGCCAACGTTTCGGTCTGGTGTACGTGGAGGCGGCTTTCATCCAGCAGTGCCGGCAGGGGGACTTCAATTATTTTATCAATCTCTCCCGGGTTGGCCCGGAAGGGGTACGGCCAGGGGATGAGTCCCACGTAGGGGGTGATAATGTAGCTGGAGGTGGTGGTGAGAGTGTCGTCCAGCTCCCCCAGCACCTCAACGTCTTCCGGGGCCACGCCCATCTCCTCGGCGCACTCGCGCAGGGCGGTGGTCAGCAGGCTGCCGTCGGCAGGCTGGAAGACACCGCCGGGGAAGGCAATCTGCCCCTTGTGCTCCCTCATCTCGCGGGTACGTTTGGTGAAGACGATGTGGTGCTGCCCGTCCCGGCAGTAAAGGGGGAGAAGCACCGCCGAGAGGGTGCGGCTGTCGTCGGTCAGTCTTTTTTTGGGCCGCCGGGCCAGGGCCGGCTGCAGCCTTTGTTTGGTCACCATCTTCATCATCATTTTAGCAATTTGCCGGTAAACCGGCAAATTGAGCGCGTTCTTTCCCCCAAAAACTTGACAACCG
>JAZDIY010000030.1:0-2444 GCA_043804445.1 Chloroflexota bacterium
TCCAGCGCCCCGACGTTCAGCTTCGATTTCTCATACTGCTCGATTGAATCTGCCAGGCGCTTGGCCAGGGGAACGCCGCGGGTGCGCAGCCCCACGAGCACCAGTTCATTTGTGCCCTTGTTGCGCTCGATAATCTCGTGAGCGATGCGGGCCAGTGTCCGCCGGATATCCGGGGCCGACATAATGACTTTTCTGGTCATAAAAATACCTCTTGCCTGTTCGCCGGCAAGAGGTCTTGCAACCCGGTCCTTCGCTTCCCCTTGCCAGCCTCGCCGGACTAGCTTAAAGGTGTGGTTTATCGGCCTATTATTTTTATCTTGCCCTATTATAACCCACTGCCGGGGGTAATGCAACACTTTCTCCACCCAATCTCTTTACCGGAGGGAGGATAAGGTTTATAATAGGCTGGCACGTCGGCGACGACGGGGCCGCAGGAGGTGTCATTTGGCTACTTTACTGATTACTTCGGCGGAGACCGGGGCCGGTAAGACGATGGTGGCCGCCGGGCTGGCCCGGCGGCTGGTGAGTGATAACCAGAGGGTTGGTTTTATCCGGCCGCTCACCGGTGATGACGGCGGTGCCAGTGCCGGGTCCGATGCCGCCTTTATGAAAGGGCTCCTGTCCCTGACGGAGGGGCCGGCCCTGCTCAGCCCGGCCCTCGGCCAGCTCAACAAAACCCTGGCCCGGGTAGCCGGTGATAAGGGGGTGGTCATCATCGAGGGGCCGGGTATCGCGGCGGCCCCGGCGGTGGCCGAGGCCCTCAACGCCCGGGTGATAGTGGTGGCCAGCTACAATGGGCCTGCCGCCAGCTATGACGGTTTCGGGGAGCGGCTGCTGGGTTTTGTGCTGAATAAGGTACCCCGCCGCCGGCTGGAAAAGGTGACTGCCCAGGCGGCCGAAAAGCGGCTGGGGGTAATCCCGGAAGACCGGGCCCTCTACACCCTGACGGTGGCCGAGCTGGCCGCCTGCCTCCAGGGGAAGTTCCTCAACGCCGAGGAAAAGGCGGGTGAGCTGGTGGAAAACATCATGCTGGGGGCGATGATTGTCGGCCACGGCCCGGACTACTTCGGCCGGCTGGCCAACAAGGCGGCCATTATCCGCTCCGGCCGCCATGATATGCAGCTGGCTGCCCTGGAGACCTCGCTTTGCTGCCTGGTCCTCTGCGGCCCGGACAGCCCCATCCCCGCCGTCCTCCACCGGGCCGGAGAGCAGCAGGTACCTATTATTACCACCGGGCAGGACACGGCCACGGCAGTGGGCAACATCGAAGCGGCCCTGGCCGGCAACCGGTTTCACCAGCCGCAGAAGCTGGACAGGCTGGGCAACATCATGGCGAAGAATATAAACTTTCCGGCGTTATACCAGGGGCTGGGCATCGCCGCCTGATTGCCCGCGTCTAAGGCTGCCTTTACCCCCTCCCGTATCAGGAGGGGGTTTTCTTTGCCGGGGGTCAGCCCTACCCGAAGCCTGCCTGCCTTTCTGATTACCCGGCGACAATGCTATAATGAGATAGGATGGACATTCTGGCGGGCTTGAACCCGGCGCAGCGTCAGGCCGTCGAGGCGATTAACGGGCCGGTGCTGATTCTGGCTGGCCCAGGCAGCGGCAAGACCCGGGTCATTACCCACCGGGTGGCCTACCTGATCAAGGTCTGCGGCGTCCGGCCCCACGGCATCATGGCCGTCACCTTCACCAACAAGGCTGCCCGGGAGATGACGGAGAGGCTGCAGGGGCTGGTGGGCGGCTCGGTCAGAGAGATGACGCTGGGCACCTTCCACGCCATCGGGGCCCGTTTTCTGCGGGAAAGCGGCCAGGTGATGGGGATTAACCCCCGCTTCGTTATCTATGACGAGGACGACCGCCTCAGCCTCATCAAGCGCTGCCTCCAGGACGTGGGCCTGGACCCCAAACAGTACGCCCCGCGGGCGATACAGTCCGCCATCTCGGCGGCCAAGAACCAGATGCTTACCCCGGAGAGCTACCTCACCCTCAGCCGCAGCTACTTCGAGGAGGTGGTGGCAAGGGTCTACGAGCACTACCAGAAGCTGCTTAACGAGAACAGCGGCCTGGACTTTGACGACCTTTTGATGAAGGTGGTGCAGCTGTTCCGTGACCATCCCGAGGTGCTGGCTAAATACCAGGCCAGATACCACCACATCATGGTGGACGAGTTCCAGGATACCAACGTGACCCAGTACGAGATGGTCAAGCAGTTGGCCGGGAAGTACCGCAACCTCTGCGCGGTGGGCGACCCCGACCAGTCCATCTACTCCTGGCGCTTCGCCGACCTGCGCAACATCCTCAGCTTCGAGGCGGACTACCCGGATGCCAAGGTGGTGCTGCTGGAGCAGAACTACCGCTCCACCGGGGTCATCCTGGAGCTGGCTGCCAGCGTCATCTCGGTCAACCGGCAGCGCAAGGCCAAAGACCTGTGGACGGAAAAC
>JAZDIY010000031.1:0-3141 GCA_043804445.1 Chloroflexota bacterium
GGATGGACGAGCTGTACGAGGACGTCATCGTGGGGGGGGTCCTGATGAAATGGCTCTTCGGCTGGTTCCAGACCATGGACAGCCGGGGGGTGGACGGGGTGGTCAACGGCGTGGCCCAGGGCATCGGGGTGGGGGGCCGGGTGGTGCGCCGGATGCAGACCGGCCAGCTCCAGCTCTACGGGCTGGTTATCGGCATCGGCCTGGTGGCCATCATCCTGGCCTTATATTTCTGGGGTTAAAATAGGGAGTCGGTAAGTTTGAACTTTAATCTGCTGAGCTGGATAGTCTTCCTCCCCGCCCTGGGGGCGGTGCTGGTGGCCTTCGTGCCCGGCCTGAGCCGCCGGGGCATCCGGCTCATCGCCGCCGCCGCCAGCCTGCTCTCCTTCCTGCTGTCGCTGGTGCTCTTCGCCGCCTTCGACCGCTCCCGGATGGCCATCGGCGTCATCCAGTTCGAGGAGAAGCTCTCCTGGATACCCCAGATTAACGCTCACTATCACCTGGGGGTGGATGGCCTGAGCCTGCCCCTGGTCATCCTGATGACCTTCCTGGGCTTTCTGGTGATGCTCATCTCCTGGAAGATTGAGCTGAGGCCCCGTGAGTACTTCGCCTGGCTGCTGCTGCTGGAGACCAGCATCCTGGGGGTGTTCACCTCGCTGGATTTGCTGCTCTTCTTCCTCTTCTGGGAGATTGAGGTGGTGCCCATGTACTTCCTCATCTCCATCTGGGGCACCGGGCGGCGGGAGTACTCGGCGATTAAGTACGTCATTTACACCCTCTTCGGCAGTGCCTTCATGCTGGCCGGTATCCTCAGCCTGTACTTCACCACCGGCAGCCTGGATATGGTGGCGATTACCAGAGGCGGCCTGGGCATGGTGCCGTCCGTTATGCCCGCCACGGCTATCTTCGTGCTGCTGCTGATTGGCTTTGCCGTCAAGCTGCCGGTCTTCCCCCTGCACACCTGGCTGCCCGACGCCCACACCGACGCCCCCACCGCGGTCAGCGTGGTGCTGGCGGGGGCCCTGCTCAAGATGGGCGGCTACGGCATGATACGCATCTGCGTGGCCAACTTCCCGGACCCGGCCAAAAGCCTGGCCCCGGTGCTGCTCACCCTGGCGGTGATTAACATCCTCTACGGGGCGGCGGTCACCCTGCGCCAGACCGACCTCAAGCGGCTGATTGCCTACAGCAGCGTCAGCCATATGGGCTACGTGCTGCTGGGCATCTTCGCCCTGGGCCAGGTAAGCCTGGTGGGGGCCACCATGCAGATGTTCAGCCACGGGGTGATTACCGGCCTGCTCTTTGCCATGGCCGGGCTGACCATGCACAATGTCCACGAGCGTGACCTGAGGAAGCTGGGCGGCCTGGCCCGGCAGGTGCCGATAATCACCGTGGTCTTCTCGGTGGCGGGCCTGGCCTCGCTGGGGCTGCCCCTCACCAGCGGCTTTGCCGCCGAGTTCCTGGTCTTCATCGGCAGCTTCTCCTCGGGGGTGGTGCCCGGCGTCCAGGTGTTCACCATTCTGGCGGTGCTGGGGGTGGTGGTCACCGCCGGCTACATCCTGTGGATGCTGCAGCGGGTCTTCTACGGCCCGGTGCTGGAGCAGTATAACGGGGTGGCCGACGCCGATATCCTGGAGAGGGTCTACATGTTTGCCTTTGTCGCCGTCATCATGCTGGTGGGTATCTACCCGGCCGTCCTGACGGATGTGATTAAACTGGGCATCGCCCCCATTGCCGGGCTACTGGGAGGATAAGGACTTGACCTTGAACCTGGCACTGCTGGCCCCGGAACTGACCCTGCTGGGCGTGGCCCTGCTGGTAGTGCTGCTTGACCTCTTCGTGTCGGGAAAGGGATGGCTGGTGGCGGTCAGCCTGGCGGGGCTGGTGCTGGCGGCGGTCTTTACCCTGGCCCTGTGGGGCAGCAACCAGGCTATCCTGGGCAATACCCTGGCGGTGGACAGCTTCGCCCTCTTCTTCAAGCTGCTCTTCCTGGGCATCGCCGCCCTGGTGATTCTCTCCTCGGTAGACTACGTTAAACACTTCGCCCGCTTCCAGGGGGAGTACTACGCCCTGGTGCTGGTGGCCACCCTGGGCATGATGCTGATGGCGGCCACGGCGGAGCTCATCTCGGTCTACGTGGCCCTGGAGCTGACCAGCATCTCCCTCTATATCCTGGTCGGCTTTCTCAAGGACGCCAGGTCCAGCGAGGCCTCGCTGAAGTACCTGCTGCTGGGGGCGGTGGCCTCGGCGGTGCTGCTCTACGGCATGGCCCTGGTCTTCGGCGTTACCGGTAAGACGCAGCTCGGTGCCATTGCCGGGTCTGTTCACTCCATGACGGCCAACCCGGCCCTGCTGCTGGGGGTGGTGCTGCTGGTGGCCGGTTTCGGCTTCAAGATTGCCGCCGTCCCCTTCCACATGTGGGTGCCCGATGTCTACGAGGGGGCCCCCACGCCGATAACCGGCTATCTCTCCGTGGCCAGCAAGGCGGCCGGTTTTGCCCTGGTACTGCGGGTCTTCTACTCCGCCTTCGGCTCGCCCGCCTGGCTGAGCCTGGACTGGGCCCTGGTCTTTGCCGTGCTCAGCGCCATCGGCATGACGGTGGGCAACGTGCTGGCCATACCGCAGGCCAACATCAAGCGCCTGCTGGGTTACTCCAGCATTGCCCAGGCGGGCTACCTGATGGTGGGCCTGGCCACGCTGGGGCTGGCCCCGGCCTCGGAGGTGCTGGGGCGGAGCGGCGTCCTCTTTTTCCTGGTCAGCTACGCCCTGACCAACCTGGGGGCCTTTGCCGCCATCATTGCCATCTCCGGTAAGCTCGGCAGCGACCAGATTGAGGACTACTCAGGCATGGTCAAGCGGGCCCCGTGGCTGTCCCTGGGGCTGACGCTGTGCCTCATCTCCCTCATCGGTATGCCGCCGGCGGCCGGGTTCATGGCCAAGTTCTATATCTTCAGCGCCGCGGTGCAGCATGGCCTGCTCTGGCTGGTGATTATCGCCGTCCTCAACAGCGTGGTATCGGCCTATTACTACCTGCGGGTGGTCAAGGTGATGTGGACCGGCGAGCCAGCTTCCACGGAGAAGGTGTCCTCCTCCGGGGCCCTGCGCTTGGCCCTCTCCATCTCCTGCCTGGGCGTGCTGGTGCTG
>JAZDIY010000032.1:0-10217 GCA_043804445.1 Chloroflexota bacterium
CGGTCAGGGTATCCGTCAGCCGGGCGTGGTAGGACCGGGGCCACGACGGGAAGCTGCCCAGCTGGCTCAGGCTGGTATCATCAATGGCCACGATGACAATCTCTGACGGCGGCGCCGTGGCTGACGGCGAGGCAGCGGCCCGGTAAAGGAAGTCACCGCTCTGTAGCTGCAGGGTGTGAAACAGCCTGAAATAGGCCATGAGGCAGAGGGCCGCCCCGATGGCAGTGGCCACGGCCAGGGCGGTAAGCAGTCGCCGCCGTTTTGAGTAAACGGTCTTTAGCATAAAACCAACTCACCAGGGACACTTTACGTAGCTTTAACCCCTTTTGTCAACAATCCGGCTTGAGTTTCCCCGAATGTCCGTGGGATAATCATCAGTGGTGATACGGTGAAGGCGAAAACATTGATGGTCCAGGGTACTGCTTCGGCGTCCGGCAAGAGCGTGCTGGTGACGGCCCTGTGCCGTATCTTCCGCCAGGCGGGATACGCCGTGGCTCCCTTCAAGTCCCAGAACATGTCGCTCAATGCCTTCGTCACCCCCGGCGGCGGGGAGATTGGCTGGGCCCAGGCGGTGCAGGCCGAGGCGGCCGGTATTGAGCCCTCGGTGGACATGAACCCCATCCTGCTCAAGCCTGAGGAGGACTGCCGCTCCCAGGTGATAGTGCGGGGCAGACCGGCCCTGCGGCTGACCGCCGCGGAGTACTACCGGCACCGGGACGAGCTGCTGGCGGTGGTCAAAGAGTCGCTGGGGCGCCTGACGGCGGCCTACGACGTGGTGGTCATCGAGGGGGCGGGCAGCCCGGCCGAGATAAACCTGAGGGAGAGTGAAATCGTCAACATGTGCGTGGCCCGGCTGGCCGGCGCCCCGGTGCTGCTGGTGGGTGATATCGACCGGGGCGGTGTCTTTGCCTCCCTGGTAGGCACGCTGGCCCTGCTGGACGAGGCCGACCGGCAGCGCGTCCGGGGGTTTGTCATCAACAAGTTCCGCGGCGACCTGGATTTGCTCCGGCCCGGGCTGGACTACCTTGAGGCCCATACCGGTAAACCGGTGCTGGGGGTGCTGCCTTACTACCGGGATATCTTCATCCCCCAGGAGGACTCCCTGTTTGAGGAGGTAAGAGGGCAGGCCGGGGCAGCGGTGGTCGAGGTGGCCGTCATCCGGCTGCCGCGCCTGGCCAACTCCACCGATTTCGAGCCGCTGCAGCAGGAGAGCGGCGTCCGGGTGCGCTATATCCACGACCCCGCCGGGCTGGGCCAGCCCGATGTCATCATTTTGCCGGGCAGCAAGAGCACGGTGGCCGACCTGGACTACCTGTGGCGGAGCGGCCTGGCCGGGGCCGTCATCCGGCGGGCACAGGCCGGTACCCCCGTGGTGGGCATCTGCGGTGGCTTCCAGATGCTGGGGCGGCAGATAACCGACCCGGAGGGGGTGGAGGCCGCCGGGGGCAGCGTGACGGGGCTGGGGCTGCTGGACGTGGTCACCGTTTTCCGGCCTGAGAAGACCACCCGCCAGGTCAGGGCCCGGGTGCTCGGTAATGAAGGGCTGCTGGCCGGGCTGCAGGGTGAGGAGGTGACCGGCTACGAAATACACATGGGGCAGACGGTAGGAGGGGGGGCTACCCCCCTGTTACTGGTGAGCCAGAACCAGGGGGATGAACCGGGCTACCCCGACGGGGCCGTGGCGGGTAACGGGCTTATCTGGGGCAGCTATCTGCACGGGCTGTTTGACAACGCCAACCTCCGCCGTGCCTTCCTGGCCGGGCTGCGGCAGCGGAAGGGGCTCTCGTCGCCCGGGGTATCGCCGGTGCTGGGTCGCGAGCAGCACTATGACCGGCTGGCGGACCTGGTGCGGCACCACCTGGATATGGCGGCGGTTTACCGGATATGCGGGCTGGCCGGGGGCTAGCCCGGGCTGGACATAGTGGGGGGCAGGGTTTATAATCACGGGTAGCCATGGATGCCGAACCCGAGTGCCAGGTTGTTTTCCCCCGGGAGGAGATTGCCGCCGCCGTCTGCCGGATGGCGGCCGCCATCCGGCAGGACTACCGGGACCAGCACCCGCTGCTCATCGGTGTCCTCAAAGGCTCTTTCATGTTCCTGGCGGACCTCGTCCGCGAGCTCAATTTCCCGCTGGAGCTGGAGTTTGTCACCCTGTCCAGCTACGGCTCGGCCCGGCAGACCTCGGGCAGGGTCAGGCTGGTGCGGGGTCTCCGGGGTAAGGTGAGGGGCCGGGCGGTGCTGGTGGTGGAGGACATCGTGGATACCGGGCTGACTATCGCCTTCCTTTTGGACTACCTGCGGCGGCAGCGGCCGGCCTCCCTCCGGCTCGGTGCCCTGCTGGACAAGCCGTCAAAGCGGCAGACCCCGGTTACCATTGATTATCTCGGCTTTACCGCCCCGGATAAGTTTTTAGTCGGCTACGGCCTGGACTGGGGGGAGCGGTTCCGCTACCTGCCGGACATCTGTTTTGTGGCCGGTGACGATTAGCGGGGTTATCCAGTTGACAAGCCAGCGGCGGTGTATTATTTTATAGTTGCTCCAAGGCCGTCCTGAATTGTAGTTTGCGGGCGATACCCTTGTCCTTCCCGGTCAGTGACTGCCCGGTAAGACTAGACCTGACAAAAATGGAGGTGAGCCGGTGGCATGAGTTACACTATCCATCCCACGTTTGAGCACTACTATCAGCCGGAGACGGTTGAGGAGGCCCTCTCTTTACTCGACAGGTGCGGGAAAGAAGCCCGGTTGCTGGCCGGCGGTACCGACCTGATGAACCTGATGCGGAACCGGGCGGTGGCCCCTAGCTGTGTTATTGATATCAGCCGGGTCTCCGGTCTGGCCGATATTACCGTGGCCCCGGGCGGTGACCTGAGGATAGGGGCCATGGCCGCGCTCAAGGTGGTGGCCGGGTCGGCGGTGGTGGTGGAGGGGTGGCCGCTGCTGCGGGAAGCCATTCTCCAGATGGGTATGACCCAGCTGCGTAATATGGGCACGGTGGCGGGCAACATCTGCCGGGCCTCGCCCTCGGCGGACAGCGCCCCGGCACTGCTGGTGCTGGAGGCCGTTGTGGAGGTACGGGGTTCTGGCGGCAGCCGGGAGGTCCCGGTGGGCCGCTTTTTTGCCGGGCCGGGGCAGACGGTGCTGAAAAGCAACGAGATGGTCACCGCCATCAGGGTGCCGCCGTTACCGGCGGGGACGGGGACCGCCTTTCTGAAACTGGCCCGGGTGGCCGAAGACCTGGCCAAGGTCAACGTGGCCGTGCTGCTGGTCAGGCAGAATGATGTCTGTCAGCAGGCCCGCATTGCCCTGGGCGGGGTGGCCCCCACCCCCATCCGGGCCGGCAAGGCGGAGGCGGTGCTGCGGGGCAAGCCGCCCGATGATAAGCTGATGGCCAAAGCCGGGGTCACCGCGGCGGGGGAGACCAGTCCCATCAGCGACGTGCGCTCCACCGCCGATTACCGCCGGGAACTGAGCCGGGTGCTGGTCAGCCGGGCCATCGGGATAGCCTGGGGAAGAGCTTCAGGGAAGAAAGGAGACTAGGCGGTGAAGCAAAAAATAGTGCTTCTGGTCAACGATCAGGAATGGCCGGTAGAGGTGGAACCGTATCTGACACTGGCCGAGTGTCTCAGGGAAAAGCTGGCACTGACCGGGGTGAGGGTCTCCTGCAATCAGGGGGACTGCGGGGCCTGTACCGTGCTGCTCGACGGCGAGCCGGTGTACTCGTGCATGACCCTGGCCGTGGAGGCGGCGGGCCGGCGGATTACCACCATCGAGGGGCTGGCCCAGGAAGGCCAGCTCCATCCGCTGCAGCAGGCCTTCATGGACAACCACGGTATGCAGTGCGGCTACTGCACCCCGGGGATGATTCTGGCCGCCAAGGCCTTGCTGAACCGGAACCCCCACCCCACCGAGCCGGAAATCAAGGAAGGCCTGGCGGGTAACCTCTGCCGCTGCGGCTCCTACCAGAAGATTATCAAATCGGTAACGGCCGCCGCCGAGGTCATGGAGGGGAGCTAGCCATGACTGAGGAACTCAAGGTAGTCGGCCAGCGGGTACCCCTGCTGGATGCCTACGAGAAGGTTACCGGCAGCTTTAAGTATGCCGTGGATATCAGCCTGCCGGGGATGCTGGTGGGCAAAATACTGCGCAGCCCCTATCCCCATGCCCGTATCCTCCGCATGGATGCCACCAAGGCCAGGGCCCTGCCCGGCGTGTTGGCCGTCATCACCCCTGACGATGTGCCTCAGGAGGAGTGGCAGGAGCGGTCCTATAACTACCGCGGGCGGGTGCTCAACGACCAGCCGCGCTTTGTCGGTGATGAGATTGCCGCCGTGGCCGCGGTGGACGAGTACGTGGCCGAGGCGGCCCTGGACCTGATTGAGGTGGAATATCAGGAGCTGCCCCACGTCTTTGACGTCATGGCGGCTACCGAAGAGGGTGCCCCCCAGCTTACTTCCTACGGCAACGTGCGCAGCTCGGTGGTGGAGGACGGGGACCTGGAGCAGGGGTTCAAGGCCGCCGACCTGATTGTAGAACACCGAACCGTCATGGGCAACCAGAGCCATGCCCCCCTGGGGAGGAACGCCTGCATTGCCAGCTGGGAAGGGGACAAGATGACCATCTGGACGGGTACCCAGACCCCCTTCCCCCTGCGCGACGAGCTGGCCCGTATGTTCAAGGTACCCCAGAACCGGGTCAGGCTGGTGGGCATGCCCACCGGGGCCTCCATGGGACTGTGGTGGGCCTGCAACTTCCAGTTCATCACCGCCTTTCTGGCCCGCCAGGCGCGGCGGCCGGTCAAGATTGAGCTTACCCAGGAAGAGACCATGGCTACCGTCAAGCGGCGGGAGACGCCGGTATCCTGGGCCCGGCTGGGGCTGAAGCGGGACGGCACCTTTACCGCCATCCATTTCAAGCACTACTTCGATAACGGGGGGCACGGCTTCAAGTTCTACCCCTACGAAAGTGTTTCCGACCTGTGGGGCCGGCACCGGCCGGCGGTCAGGTTTGAGTTCTACGGGGTGAATACCAACACCCCCAACGCCGGCTGCATGCGGGGGGTGGGTGACCTGACCTTGGGCTTCTGCATGGAGCCGCTGATAGACAAGGCCTCCGCCGAGCTGGGGATAGACCCCTTTGAGTTAAGGCTCAAGAACCACATCATCGCCGGTGACCCGATACACTCGCAGAAGAATATTTATAAGCGGTTCGGTATCCCTTTCCCCGGTGAGTACCTCACCAGCGGGGCCATGGACCAGTGCCTCACCCGGGGGGCCGAGGCCTTCGGCTGGGCGAAGAAGTGGCGGGGCTGGGGTAAGCCCACCGCCACCAGCGGCAGCATGGTACGGGCGGTGGGGATGGCCAGCGCCACCCACATCTGCGGGGGGAGGCACCTGGGCTGCCCCTCGGTCATCATCAAGGTCAACCATGACGGCAGCATCAACCTGCTGACCGGGGTGGGGCGCATGGGGCAGGGGGTGGAGACCACCCAGGCCCAGATTGCCGCCGAGGAGCTGGGGGTGCCCCTGGAGAGCATCACCGGCACCCACGCCGATACCGAGGTCTGCCCCTGGAGCCCTTCCACGGTGGGCAGCGTCAACGCCCACCAGACGGGTCTGGCCACCCAGGCGGCAGCGGCCGACGCCAAGCGGCAGATCCTGGAGCTGGCCAGCCGGGAGATGGGAGTACCCCCGGCCGAGCTGGAGCTCAAGGAAGGCTGGATATTCGTCAAGGCCCGGCCGGAGAAGAAAATCCAGTGCTCGGAGATGACCTGTAAGGTACACCCCGAGTGGCTCACCCCCCCCTACGTGGTGGGCCGGGCCACCTGCAACCTGCCGCCGTCACGGATTGCCAAGATGTTCATGGCCCACTTCGTTGAGATTGAGCTGGATACCGAGACCGGGGTGACCCGGCTGCTCAAGATTGTGGCGGTGCACGATAGCGGCCGCATCATCAACCCCGAGGTCTGCGAGAACCAGGTGGCCGGCGGGGCCCTCATCGGGGCCGGCTTTGCCCTGACCGAGGAGCTGGTCTGGGACGCCAGGACGGGGCGGGTGCTCAACCCCAACTTCCTGGACTACAAGTTGCTCACCGCCCTGGATGCCCCGCCCATCGACATCTCCTTCGCCGATGTGATTGACCCGGTGGGGGCCTTCGGCATCAAGTCAATAGGGGAGGGGGCTTCCTGTCCCACCGCGTCCGCCATCGGGCAGGCCATCTACAACGCCATCGGGGTCAGGCTGAATGCCCCCTTCACCCCGGAGAAGGTACTGGCGGCCATCAGAGAGCGGGGTAAGGAGTAAGCCATGAAGATACTGGATAGATTTGAACTGGGGGTAGGCGAAGCCGATGCCCCGGCGGAAACGGCCCGGAAAAGCCGGGGTTACGCCTGTTTTGACCGCCTGCCCCGCTTCGAGCATATCAACGCCGCCAGCGTGGTTGAGGCGGTATCCCTGCTCAAGACCTACGGGGGCCGGGCGGCCCTGATCGCCGGCGGGCAGGACCTGCTGTCACGGCTGCGGGGGCGGGTACACCCGGCCCTGCCCCGGGTGCTCATCAACATCAAGACGGTGCAGCCCGCCCTGGACGGCATTGAAGAGACGGCCGATGGCCTGGTCATCGGCAGCCTGGCTACCCTGCGCCGGGTGGAGACCAGCCCCCTGGTGCGCCGGGGGTACCCGGTGCTGGGGCAGGCGGCTTACGCCACCCGGCCGCTGCATTACCGGAACATGGCCACCCTGGGCGGGGACCTCTGCCAGCAGGTGCGCTGCTGGTACTACCGGGCCAGCGGCAACGCCTACCACTGCCGCCGCAAGGGGGGCAGTGACTGCCCTGCCCTGGAGGGCGATAACCGCTATCACGCCGTCTTGGGCAGCCAGGCCTGTGTGGCCGTCTGCCCGGCGGACACCGCCCCGGCCCTGGTGGCCCTGGGGGCCAGCCTTAGTATCGCCGGCAGCCGGGGAGAGCGTACCGTGCCGCTGGAGGACTTCTTTACCCCCCTGGGGAATGTTCTGGCGCCGGACGAGATGGTGACCGGGGTGATGGTGCCCCGCCCGGCGGCGGACAGCCGGGGGACTTTCTTAAAATTCACTGTGGGGAATGTTTTTGACCGGGCCCTGGTCAGCGTGGCGGTGACCGCCAGCCTGGAAGACGGGGTGTGCCGGCGGGCCCGCATCGTGCTGGGGGCGGTCAGCCCGCAGCCCTACCGGGCGGTTGAGGCCGAGCGGGAGCTGGCCGGCCGGAGGCCGGATGCCGTTACCGCTGCCCGGGCGGCCCAGGCGGCGGTGGCCGCCGCCCGGCCGCTGGGGAAGAACGGCTACAAGGTAGACATAGCCCGGGTGCTGGTGCAGCGGGCTATCCTGGGCCTGGCCTAAAGCCAGTCAGCCGTTGAAGTAAAGGAGGTAGCAGATGGACTTAGTTATCAAAAACGGCCAGGTGGTGACCCATAGCGAAACGGTGAAGGCCGCCATCGGCGTTGACGGCGGCAAGGTGGTGGCCATCGGCCCGGAGGCGATGATGCCCGGGGCCGACCGGGTGATTGACGCCAGGGGTAAGTACGTCCTGCCCGGGGCGATTGACCTGCACACCCACATGGCCTACGGCGAGTATTTCAACATTCCCTTTTCCCAGACAATTCCCAAGGAGACCGGGGCGGCGGCCCTGGGTGGCGTGACCACCACCGGCTGCTACCTGCGCCGGGTGAAAACGGGCCTGCTGGCCCACCTTGACGACCTGAAAAAGGACTGGGAGAACAACAGCTACATCGACGGCTTCTTCCACATGATGGTGGCCGACGAGGTCAACCTGGAGCAGATTGCCGATGCCCCGGCCCAGGGTATCTACGGCTTCAAGTTTATGATGGGCTACAAAGGGCCGCAGGCGGCCTCCCTGGGCATACCGGCCATTGACGATGGTTTCGTGCTGGACGGCTTTAACCGCGTCAGCCGGCTGGGTTATCCCTGCTGGGGCATGGTGCACGCCGAGAACATCGATATCTCGCTCCGCCTGCGCAAGGCTATCGAGGCGGAGGGGCGGCAGGACGCCCGGGCCTGGTTCGATACCCGCCCCAACTTCGTGGAGGAGGAGTGCATCCACCGGGCTATCTTCTTGGCTAAAGTGGCCCGCTGCCCCCTCTACATCGTGCATAACACCATTCGGGAGTCGGTGGACATCATCGCCCGGGCCAAGGCGGAGGGGGTCAAAATCACCATGGAGACCTGCCCCCAGTACCTGACCCATACCAGCGAGGAACTGGTGCCGGTCGTCCGCGATAACCCGGTGTTCGCCAACGTCAACCCGCCCCTCCGGGGCAAGGCCGACAGCGCCCGGCTCTGGGAGGGCATCCGGGACGGGGTGGTGGACACCCTCGCCTCCGACCACGTCTCGGTGACCCGGGAGCTCAAGGGGCAGGACATGTGGAAGGCCCCCATGGGCATCGGCAACGCCACCCAGATGATACTGCCGGTGATGCTCAGCGAGGGGGTGAACCAGGGGCGTGTCTCCCTGGAGAAGGTGGCCGAGGTCTGCAGCTACAACCCGGCCCGGACCTTCGGCTTCTACCCCCGCAAGGGCACCATCGCCGTGGGCTCGGACGCCGACCTGGTCATCGTTGACCTGGAGAAGAAGGTCAGGTTCAGCCACACCATGTCCACCTCGCTCTGTGACTGGAGCATCTGGGAGGGCTGGGACTTCCGGGGCTACCCGGTGACCACCATTATCCGGGGTGAGGTCATCGCCGATAACGGCAAGCTGGTGGCCAAACCGGGCTACGGCCAGTACCTCTACCGTTAAAACCGTCAGGTAGGGTGATAGACGATGATACCCGAAGAGTACCGCCAGTACCAGCCGGTGGTGACCGTCAGCTGTGTCAACTACAACGCCGTCTGGGGGGACAAGGCAGCCAACCTGGCCAAAATCAAGGCCAACATCGAGGCGGCGGCCGCTTTCGGCAGCAACATCATCGCCTTTCCCGAGATGGCCCTCACCGGCTACGAGTGCGGGGAGGAGCCGCGCCGGGAGCACCGGCCCTGCGCCATGCACCGGGAGCTGGCCGAGACCATCCCCGGCCCGGCTACCGAGGAAATCGCCCGGCTGGCCAGGCAGCTGGACGTCTACGTGGTCCTGGGCATGCCCGAGCAGGACAAGGCTGACCCGGGCGTGCGCTATATCTCGGCCCCGCTGATTGGCCCGGAGGGGGTTATCGGCGTCTACCGCAAGCTCCACCTGGGGCCGCTGCCGGTATTTACCGAGGACATCTGCTTTAGCCCCGGTAACGAGATACCGGTCTTTGAGACCCGGTACGGCCCCATCGGCATCCAGATTTGTGCCGATGTCTGGCGCTTCCCCGAGGTGAGCCGGATTATCACCCTGAAAGGGGCCCGGCTGATTATCAACCCCGCCGCCACCTACGCCGGCCCGGGCAAGACGGCCTTCGTGGTCAACACCTCGGCGGTGCGGGCCACCGAGAACTACATCTACTTCGCTACGGCGGCCATGACCGGCCCGGGCCCTACCTTTGCCTACCAGGGGGACAGCGTCATCGCCGGCCCGGCCTACCCCCGGGTGATGCACATCTACGCCCAGGCCGGGGACCGGGAGGAGATAATCACCGCCACCCTCAGCTTCGAGCGGCTGCACCAGTGGACGGCCCGGCACGACTGGAAGCAGGAGCGCCGGGCGGAACTCATCAGCCGCGAGTTCGCTAATCTGCTGAAAAAGTCATAGCCGGTTCCTCCGGCACCCGCTGGAGGCACTGCCGCGCGATTTGCCTCTGGAGGCTATCCCGGCAGCGTGCCGGAAAGGACGGTTAATATCCATGATGATGGAGGCACGGAAGGGATTAATCCAGGTGGCCCGGGGGGAGCTGCCGGCGGACCTGCTGCTGGTCAACGCCCGGGTGGTGAACGTCTTTAACGGCAGCGTGGAGACGGCCAGCGTGGCCGTTTACCGGGGCCGGGTGGCCGGGGTGGGTGACTACCGGCAGGCCGCTGAGGTGGTGGACCTGGGCGGTAAGTACCTGTCGCCGGCCTTCATCGACGGGCACGTCCACCTGGAGAGCGCCATGCTGGACGTGGGCCAGTACGCCCGGGCGGTGGTGCCCCACGGCACCCTGGCCATCGTTACCGACCTTCACGAGATAGCCAACGTCAGCGGGCTGGAGGGCATCCGCTACGTGCTGGACGCCGCCCGCCGGTTGCCCCTGGACCTCTTCCTGATGGCCC
>JAZDIY010000033.1:0-3077 GCA_043804445.1 Chloroflexota bacterium
GCCGCCGCCCGGCAGTTCGCCGAGTCGGTGGGCAAGACGCCGGTGGTGGTGCCCGATTCCCCCGGTTTTATCGTCAACCGCCTCTGTGTCCCCTACATGCTCCATGCCGTTCACCTGCTGGAGAGCGGGCTGGCCAGCAAGGAGGAGATTGATACCGCCATCACCCTGGGGCTGAATAACCCCATCGGGCCGCTGGCCCTGGCCGACCTCATCGGCAACGACGTGGTTATCGCCATGGCGGACGGCATGTACCGCGACCTCCAGGACCACCGCTTCATCGTGCCGCCGCTGCTGCGTAAGATGGTGCTGGCCAACCAGCTGGGGCGCAAGACGGGCAAGGGTTTTTACGAATACAAAAGGTAGCCCGGCGGCGGTGCCGCCATAGCCGGGTATATTTGACATAAAGTAGTACAGAGGAGGATACCGTGAACCAAGCAGTGATCGTCAGCGCGGTGAGGACGGCCATCGGCAACTACGGCGGTGCCCTGATGAACGTGCCCGCCGCCAGGCTGGGGGCCCTGACCATCAAGGAGGCCCTGAAGAAGGTGGGCTTGAGGCCGGAGCGGAACGCCGAGGTGCTCAAGTTTGCCCCGGAGGTCTTCAAGAACACCGGTCTGGTGGAGCTGGAGAAGCAGTACTTTGACTGGGATAGTGGCTTGAAAGAGGTGCGGGTGGACGAGGTCATCATGGGCAACGTGCTCCAGGCGGGGCAGGGGCAGAACCCGGCCCGGCAGTCGCCCATCTACGCCGGCATCCCCAAAGAGGTGAACGCCTTTACCGTGAACAAGGTCTGTGCCTCCGGGATGAAGGCCATCGCCCTGGCCGCCCAGGCCATCCGCTGCGGCGATGCCGAGGTCATCGTGGCCGGCGGCATGGAGAACATGAGCCTGGTGCCTTACTACATGCCCAAGGCCCGCTGGGGGGCCCGTATGTTCAACACCGAGATGGTGGACGGCATGGTCTTTGACGGGCTGTGGGAGACCTTCCACAACTATCACATGGGCATCACCGCGGAGAACATCGCCGGTAAGTACGGTATCAGCCGGACGGCCCAGGACGAGCTGTCCCTGGAGAGCAACCGCCGGGCCCTGGCGGCGATAAAGAACGGCACTTTCAAGGAAGAAATCGTGCCGGTCGCGATCAAGCAGAAGAAAGAGACGGTCCAGTTTGACACCGACGAGCACCCCCGGGATACCTCCCTGGAGGCCCTGGGCAAGCTGTCCCCGGCCTTTACCAAAGAGGGCACCATCACCGCCGGTAACGCCTCGGCCATCACCGACGGGGCGGCGGCGGTGGTGGTCATGTCGGCGGAGAAGGCCAAACAGCTCGGGCTGAAGCCGCTGGCCACCGTCAAGTCCTATGCCTCCGGCGGGGTTGACCCGGCCTTCATGGGGCTGGGGGCCTGCCCGGCCACCCGGAAGTCCCTGGCACTGGGGGGCCTGGGCCTGGCGGACATTGACGTTTTTGAGCTTAACGAGGCCTTTGCCGCCCAGGCGCTGGGGGTGATGAAGGAGCTGGGCCTTACCGCCGACCGGGTGAACCCGCACGGCAGCGGTGTCTCCCTGGGGCACCCCATCGGCTGTACCGGGGCCCGCATCGTGGTTACCCTGGCCCACGAGATGAAACGGCAGGGCTATCACCGCGGCCTGGCGGCGCTGTGCATCGGCGGCGGGCAGGGTATGGCGGTGGTGCTGGAACGGTAGCCAGGCTATCGGCCCCGTTTGGCGTATTCCGGACAACGGGTGGCGTTGGGGCGGGCCGGGTCGTGGCAGGCGCTGCGCCAGTTCCATTTGCAGCTGTCGCAGAGGAGGATGTTCATACCCAGCGCCCGTTTCAGTTTGAGGGTGAGGCTGTCTTTCCAGGATGGCTTCATGGCTAGTCCTGATTTCGGCTGGTTACCCTGCCAGTATATCAGGTATGGCCCGTACCGGCAACCGTGGTGGCCGGCGCGGGTAGTGGCGCCTGGTACCCTTTCCATCATGATGACTTGGTGATAGAATAGAGAAAGCCTGTTTGGCTCAAGCCTGGGGCGCTCACGACGATGGCAAAACAGAAGCGGAAGGCGGCATCCCCTCCGGCCATGGTAGCCGAGCCGGAACTTAGCCTGGAGTCAATCACCTGGGGTGAGATGACCTGGGTCAATATTGAACACCCTTCGGAGAGGGAGACCGGGTATCTGGCCCAGCATTACCCCTTTCATCCCCTGGACCTGGACGACTGCCTCAGCCGCATCCAGCGCCCCAAGATAGACCAGTACCGGGACTACCTGTTCCTGGTCTTTCACTTCCCCGTCTTCAGCCTGGAGAAGAATGTCACCGTCCCCAGCCAGATGTCTGTGTTTATCGGTGACGGCTACCTGATTACCCTGCATAAAGGCGAGCTGAAGCCGCTGGTGAAACTGTTCCGGGAGTGCCAGCTTGAAGAGGAATCGCGGCAGGAGTACTTCGGCTCCGGGCCGGGCTTGCTGCTCTACCGCATCGTTGACCGGCTGGTGGACTACTGCCTGCCCATATTGAACAAGATTCAGGAAAACATCGATGACATTGAGGACGGTATCTTCTCCGACAGCATGCACAATGCCGTGAAGGAAATCAGCGAGGTACGGCGGGACATCATCTCTTTCCGGCGTATCATCTGGCCGATGCGGGCCGTTATCGGCAGCCTGGAGCCCAAGATCCGCCGTTTCGCCAGGGTAGACCTCACGGTCTACTTCGGTGATACCGTGGACCACCTGGACAAGATATGGGACGGCCTGGATGAGTACAAGGAGATTATCGAAGGGCTGCATACCACCCATGACTCCATCGTGTCCAACCGGGGCAACGAAATCCTCAAGGTACTGACCATCCTGGCCACCATCGGCACGGTGCTGACGGTGGTGGCCAGCTTCTACGGCATGAACGTTGACCTGCCGGGGGGCTCCAGTCCTGGAGGAAACCCCTATTCCTGGCTGATTCTATTGGTGGTAATGCTGCTGCTGATGGGGGGCATGCTGTTCTACTTCCACCGCAAGCACTGGCTCTAACGACTATGGTCTTTTTTAAGTAATGAAGGTCTCTTACCGTCTGCTCATCGTG
>JAZDIY010000034.1:0-4944 GCA_043804445.1 Chloroflexota bacterium
GGTCACGCTATTGGCTGAAGGGGTGGGGGTGGGTGTCGGGGTAGGGGTCGGGGGAAAGTCAGCGGGGTTGATGACGAACCACACACCGTTGACGCCCTGGCCCAGGGTATCCCCCGACGACTGGTCTTTAATATAGTAATAGAGCGGCCAGCCTTTGTAAGTACTCTGCATACTCCCGTTAGCCCCGGTAATAGAGCCGAAATCAGTGGCCTTAAGGGATGGCGGGATGACGGTATTAGAGACATAGAAGATGGGCCAGTTGGCGATGATGGCCGCGGTAGCGTTGCTCTTCCCCGGCGCATCCTTGGTGAAATAGTAGAGGGCCATTCCTTTACCGTCGACCAGATAGTCTCCGATCCCAGTCTTAGACGCGGTATTGACGGTGTAAGCGGGTGTCGGCGCCGGCGCTGGAGCTGGCGCAGGCGTCGGAGCCGGAGCCGGCGTGGGTGTGGGCGTGGGGCTTGGGGCCGGGGCCGGCGTTGGCGTGGGGGCAGGGGTGGGTGCTGAGGTGCAGGCCGCCACGGTGAACAACATCATCAACGCCACCAGAGAGACCATGATTCGGGCAGACGGTGATGTAATTCTCATCATTGATATACCTCCTCTATGGTGAAAGCCTAATAGCAGGTTAGCAGTCAAAGCATGTAGAAGTTATAAAACCGGGCGGTGAATAATTACAAAATTATGACATTTAGCCAGAGTAGCCGGGCGAAACGGTAAGCGGCAAGCGTTTTCGGTAAAGCGTAATCGCCGGGGGGGTTTTGAGCAGACCTGGTTACACAAGGTCAGAATGGCATGAAGTGAATCAAGCCGATGCCGGCATAGGTTAAAATGGCATACTTGGCGAATTTACCTAACCACAGGGCGGGTAAGAATTTAGGTAACGGCATTCTGGCGGCCCCGGCTACCAATCCACCGATATCAAACGGGATGATGGGCTGAAGGGCGAGGAAGGATATGGCCCATACCCCGTACCGTTGAAGCCATTGTTCGGCCCTGGTGTGCCCGATAACACTATCGGATATCGCTATCTTCCGGCCCAGGTAACCGGCATAGTAGCCGCTGAGTTCCCCCAGAGTGCCACCTATGCTGCCAGCTAGTATTATCAGCAAGGGGTTCCATTTTGTGGCCGCCGCTATCATGATTGATATGGCAAAAGGTACCGGAGCTATAATCGTAAGGTTACTTATCAACGAGGTCCCGAATACAATCAAGTAAGCCAGCCAGGCCAGGTCATAAAGGGTGAACTCAAAATGTCCCGCCAGTGAATTGAGCAGATGAGCCATGCCGAAACTCAGGGCCACGATCAGGAGAAGCGCTATTGCTAACACCCGCCAGTTTACCGGCCTGGCGGGTTGGGTGTTATCTCTATCGTCCCTGGATGTCATGCTGATTCATTCCTGCAAATACCCGGCCCAATCACCCATTCATCATAGCAGAAACCCGGGAGCGAACCAAATGTCCTGGCTGGCGCCTCTTTACGCTGAGGGGGCCTACATCGCCTACCCGGCTGTGGTTCTCCAACCCGATCGAGAGCCAGCCCTAGTCTGCCCCGGGAAAGAGCCGGCGCCACTTCTTCCTGGTCTTGTCCAGTAGCTCCGGGCTGGTCTCGATGGCGGGGGCGAAGTCCTTGATGCGGTGGTAGGGCTTGCAGGCCAGGATGAAGGCCCGGGACTGCTCCAGAATGCCCTGCTCCAGCTGTTCCTGGGTCAGTAAAGGGTTGGCCTGGGTGCTCCAGCAGGCCCGCATGATATCAATAGCCTTCTCCGGGTCACAGCGGGTGGCCATGGCCCAGATGACCTCACCCAGGTTCGATGGGTCGATGTCCTCGTCCACCACGATGATGAACCGGGCATCCCGGCCGGTGGCGCTGCAGCTTGAGGCCACCTGGGCCGCCTGGCGGGCGTGCCCGCCGTACTGCTGCTTTAGCGAAATCACCGGCATGCTGTGCATGCCGGCCTCCTCCACCATCCAGACCCCCTGGACGCCGGGCATCTGCCGGTCCAGCTCATGCCAGAGTATCGCCGCCTTCTGGATGTGACGGCCCAGCGTCCAGATGGAGGGAAAACGGGACGGCGGGTTACCCTGGATTATCGGGTTATTCCGGTAGAGGATGGACTTGACCTTGAAGGCCGGTTTCTGGCGGCTGCGCCCGGCGTAGTAACCCGGCCACTCACCGAAGGGCCCTTCCAGCCGGGTCTCCACCTCCGGCGGTACCAGCTCCCCCTCCAGGGCAATCTCCGCCGTGGCCGGGATGGGCAGGTCCGTGGTCACCCCCCGGGTCACCTCAACGGGGGCCCCCCTCATGCCACCGGCGTAGTCGTACTCGGAGGTGCCCCAGCTGAGCTGCAGCCCGGCCGTCGCCCAGAGCAGCGGCTCCTGGCCGCAGGTGACCACCGCCGGGCAGTTCTGCCCCCGGCTCCAGTACTTCTTCTGGATGAGGTAGCCGTGCTGGCCCGGGGCAATGTTGACTACGGCAGTATCCCGGTCGAAGACCTGCACCCGGTAGACCCCCAGGTTGACCCAGCCCTCATCCGGGTCTCGCTGGATGACGGTATTACCGGTGCCGAGGTAGCGGCCCCCGTCCAGCTCATGCCACTGGGGCGCGGGGAATTTCAGGAGGTCAACATCAGCCCCGGTAAGCACATTCTCCTTGACCGGGCCGCTGGCTACCTCCACCGGCGGTATCAGCGGCACCCCATCATGCCAGCGGTCCCGCATGGCCCTCACCATGTCTATCCCTTTGAGCTCCAGGGGCAGCCCGAAGGCCAGGGCAATCTTCTTGGGGGTACTGAAGAGATTGACCGCCACCCGGTATCCCGGGGGAAAGCCTTTAATCTTATCAAAGAGAAGCAGCGGTGAGTCGGGGGTCAGTGCCTTGAGCTCACTCAGGACGCCGATTTCCAGGTCCCGGCTGGCCCCCTCAATCACCTCCACTTCCCCCAGCTTACCGGCTTTATCGATGAATTCTCTCAGGTCGTTAAACATAGCCGTCCTCATCATAGCGGTGTTTGTACCAAAGCTCGCTTCCAACGGGCGACAGGTTTACGGTTAGATGGTCTCCAGTAGCTTCCCGTAGCCCCGGAGCGGCGGTGCCTGGACGTCAAGCATTCTCATCACGTCCCAGAAGGTAGCCAGGTTGCTGCTCAGGACGTATTTCCCCAGTCTCTTCTCCAGGGCGGCGATGATGGGTAGGGTGCGGGCGGCGGTGCAGCTGATAAAGACCGCCTCCGCCTCGGGCCGGTCAACCTCACAGGCCAGCTCAAAGTAGGTCTCCGGCGGGGCTTTTCTGATGCCCATGATGCCCAGGTCAAGGCCCTTCAGGTTGACCACCTCCAGCCCGCAGGACTGGAAGAACTCCCGCTCCATCTTATCCGCCCCGGGGCTGTAGGGGGTGCCGACGGCTATCCGGGAAACCCCCAGGGCTTTGAAGGCGCGGAGTACGGCCGTGGCTGTGGTGGTTGCCCGGCAACCGGTCTGTTCAATCCGCTTGATAATCTCCTGGTCGTAGCCCGCCCCGCCGAAGAGACTGCCCATGGTACAGCCGTAGGCGATGACATTCACCCCGGCTGTGGCCAGCAGACGGGAGGCCTGGTCCAGCTCTGCTGCCATCTTGAGCAGTTCCCCCTCCGAGGACTCGGTAAAGGTGACCCGGGTGGCGTGGATGGACACGTCGGCCGGTTTCAGGGCATTGAACTCCGGCTCCATCACCACGTTGGGTGAAGGGAGGATGAGGCCGATTCGTGCCTTCCATCCGTACATAGGAGTATCCTCCCCTTGTCGAACAGGTTACCTCTGGAGGAACAGGTAAATCAGCCCGCGGTACAGGCCGGCCTTCAGGCCCAGCTCAAATACCCCGTAAAGGATGGCGGTTGTTGCCGCCGAGAAAATGAGAGACACCCGCCAGCTCCAGCCGTTGACCTTCATATAGCTGGCGATGAAAAGGAGTATGGCCGCAAGCAGACCAATCAGGTAAACACCCAGGAATAAGGCGATTATCCAGCCCATGGTGTAGCTGAGCCGGCGCCCCGCGCCTTGGGTTGCCCCGCCTTCCGGCACCCCCTCTTGCTTTGCCGATGGCAGTCTGTCTTTTACCTTGGTCTCCTGCCACAAAACCATTACCGACAAGACCAGAACACCACTGGCCACTATGATAGGCATCAGTTTGAGCTCGCGGCGCTCATAGTTCAGCGAGACGATGATAATTATCACCATGAGCAGCAGGATGAAGATAGCAAACCAGGTGCTCGGTTTCAGTTTCACCCTGGCTTGGTTCCCCCTTTAAAGCGTTGAGCATAGGTCTTCTGCAGATAGGGATAGGCGAGCAGGATTACGATGATGGCGATGATACTCAGGGAGATGGGTGTCACGAAGAAGAAGGGCCCGTGTAGATAAAAAGCGTGGAAAAAGCGCTGCTCAAACAGCACCCCCAGCACGAAGCCCAGCAGGAACGCCGGCCGGGAATAGCCGAATCTTTTCATACACAGACCGAGGATGGTGGCCAGGATAACGATAATCAGGACACGTGGGTCACCACGCACGGTATAAGCCGCCACAAAGGCGATAGCCACGATGGCGGAAAACAGGAAGTCAATGTGAATGGTAGCTACCCTGACCATATAGCGGGTGCTCACCAGACACAAGAGTCCCCCCACGATATTGGCGAAGGCAATACCTAACATGAGCGTAAAAGAAAGGGGCAGGCGCGTGGTCATCATGTCCGGACCGGGTGTTACCCCCACGATGACGAAACCGCCCAGGAGGATGGCCATGGCTGAGCTTCCCGGTATACCAAAAGCCAGCGTGGTCAGCAGCGCCGCCCCCTCCTTGGCGTTGTTGGCGCTCTCCGGAGCGATGACGCCTTCGATACAGCCGCTGCCGAACTTTTCCCGCTCTTTGGACAGCTGCTTGGCCTGGCCGTAGGCAATCCAGCAGGATATCTCG
>JAZDIY010000035.1:0-7954 GCA_043804445.1 Chloroflexota bacterium
GCTGTACTTTATGCTCGGCCTGCCCACCGAGACCATGGACGATATTGAGGGCATCATTAACCTGGTGGCTAAAATCCGGGCCGCCGGCGGGCAGGGCAAGGGTAAGCGGCTACAGGCCCGGGTGAGCCTGGCCACCTTCATCCCCAAGCCCCACACCCCCTTCCAGTGGGTAGCCCAGGAGAACGAAGACCAGCTGGTCGCCCGGCATGAACGGTTACAGCAGGGGCTGCACCGCCTCGGGACCCGGCTTGCCTGGTCAGACCCCAAGGTAAGCCAGCTGGAGGCCGCCCTGTCACGCGGGGACCGCCGCATCGGGCGGGTAATCCACCGCGCCTGGCAGCTGGGGGCCACCTTCGACGCCTGGGGCGAGTGCTTTAACCACACCCACTGGCTCCGCGCCTTTACCGAGTGCGGGCTGGACCCGGCGTTCTATAACCGGCAGCGCCCCCTGGACGAACGGCTCCCCTGGGACCATATCGACGCTGGGGTGACACCGGCCTTTCTCAAAGCCGAATACCGGCGCTCGCTGGAGGGACAGTCAACCCCGGACTGCCGCTACCAGGAGTGCAGTAGCTGCGGGCTGCAGCGCTGGCAGGCCTCCTGCCGGCAGCGGGCCGTGGAAATCACAGACAGCAGGCGATAGACACCACCCGGTCACCCTCGTCCAGCCGCATCAGCCTCACCCCCTGGGTGCTCCGGCCCTGGATGGAAATACCCTGGCGGGGGTCTTTCTCCCGTACCGGGGTGCGGATAACGATGCCGGCGGCAGTAATTATGGTCAGCTCCTCGGTGGGGGCCGCCAGCCGGGCCGCCACCACGTCGCCGCTCTTCTCGGTAACCTTGAAGGTGCGCACCCCGCCGCCGCCCCGGTGGTGCTGCGGGTAGGCGCTGACCGGGGTAAGCTTACCGAAGCCTCCGGCGGTAACCACCAGCAGGAAGGCATCGGGGAAGATGACATCCATGCCCACCACCCGGTCACCGGCCGCCAGGCGGATGCCCCGCACCCCGCCGCTGGTGCGGGAGGCAGCCCGCAGCTCGGCCGCGGCGAAGCGGATAGCCTGCCCCCGCCGCGTCACCAGCAGCAAATCGTCCTCGTCCGTGGCCAGCCGCACCGCCACCAGCTCGTCCTCTTTCTCCAGGTCCATGGCGATAAGCCCGCTGCTCCGTATCGCCGAGAAACTGGCTACCGGGGCCTTTTTCACCTCGCCCCTGATGGTGGCCATCACCAGAAAGGCCCCGGGGTGGTAGTTCTCCATGGTGACCAGGGCGGTAATCTCCTCGTCCTCGGCTACCGGGATAAGGTTCACCACCGCCAGGCCCTTGGCCGTCCGCCCGGTATCAGCCGGGACCTCGTAACACTTGAGACGGAAGACCCGCCCCCGGCTGGTGAAGAAGAGCAGGTCATCATGGGTGTCGGCCAGCGCCAGCAGCCGGACGGCATCGGCCTCGCGGGTGACGTGACCGATGATGCCCCGCCCGCCGCGGTGCTGCGGCGTAAACGCCTGCTGCTGCACCCGCTTGATAAAGCCACGGTTACTCAGCATCACCACCACCCGCTGGTGGGGGATAAGGTCTTCCTCGCTGAAGTCTTTGACCTCGGCCTCGCTTATCTCGGTACGCCGCGGGTCGCCATAGGCCGCCTTCAGCTCCTCGACCTCGCCCTTGACCAGGAGCAGTATCTTGCGGGGATGGCCCAGCAGGTCTTCCAGGTAGCTAATCGTCTTGAGCACCTCGGCATACTCATCGAGCACCTTCTGCCGCTCCAGGTTGGCCAGACGGCGCAGCTGCATGTCCAGAATAGCCTGGGCCTGGAGCTGGGACAGGCCGAAGCCGCTCATCAGGTTCTGCCGGGCCGCCTCCGCCGTCTCGGAGGCCCGGATGGTGGCGATAATCCGGTCTATCTGGTCCAGGGCAATCTTGAGGCCCTCCAGGATGTGGGCCCGGGCCCGGGCCTGCTTCAGCTCAAAGCGGGAGCGCCGGGTGATTACCTCGTGGCGGAAGTCAATATAGTACTGGAGGGCCTCCCTCAGGCTGATGACCCGGGGCTGCCCCGCCACCAAGGCCAGCATGTTAACGAAGAAGGCCGACTGCATGGCGGTATGCTTGAACAGGCTGTTGAGGACCTGCTGCGGCTGGGCATCCCGCCTGAGCTCGATAACGATACGCATCCCTTGCCGGTCGGACTCATCGCGCAGGTCACCGATACCGGTAATCTTCTTGTCCTTAACCAGGCCGGCAATCCGCTCGATGAGGGCCGCCTTGTTGGTCTGATAGGGCAACTCGTTAACCACAATCTGCCGGCGGCCGCCACCGGTGGCCTCGGTGACATGGGCCCTGGCCCGCACCACCACCCGGCCGCGGCCGGTGGCGTAGGCGTTCATAATCCCCTCCCGCCCCAGGATGATGCCGCCGGTAGGGAAATCAGGCCCCTGGATAAACTGGGTCAGCTCTTCCGCCGTGGCCAGGGGGTGGTCGATAAGGTAGGCCAGGGCGTCACAGACCTCGCCCAGATTGTGGGGGGGGATGTTGGTGGCCATGCCCACGGCGATACCGGCGCTGCCGTTGAGCAGCAGGTTGGGCAGCCGGGCAGGCAGCACCACCGGCTCCTTGAGGCTGTCATCGAAGTTGGGCATGAAGTCAACGGTGTCTTTATCAATGTCAACCGGCATCTCCCCGGCAATCCGGACCAGGCGGGCCTCGGTATAGCGCATGGCCGCCGGCGGGTCATTGTCCACGCTGCCGAAGTTACCCTGCCCGTCCACCAGCAGGTAGCGCATGGAGAAGTCCTGGGCCATACGCACCATGGCGTCATAGACCGAGACGTCACCGTGGGGGTGGTACTTACCCAGCACCTCACCGACGATGCGGGCGCTCTTCTTGTGGGGGGTGTTGTAGTTCAGGCCCAGGTCAGCCATGGCGTAAAGGATACGCCGGTGCACCGGTTTCAGACCGTCCCGCACGTCGGGCAGGGCCCGCGAGATGATGACGCTCATGGCGTAATCGAGGTAGGAGCCCCTCATCTCCTCTTCGATGCTTACCGGTGCTATCTTACCTATCACCATTACCGGCTATAACCTCCTATACCTCGTCGGTAACCTCGTCGCTGCTCTCCACCACATCATCAGACGGGGACGCTTCGTAATCCGGCTCACGCCGTAACAGGCGGTCACCGGGGTAAACCCGCGCCTCTTCCTTGCCCCGGGACGGGAAGGAAAGCTGCCCCGCCTGCGAGGGGTGCTGGTATACCTCACGGATGATAACCGTCAGCTCGTCTTCCGCCGAGCTGATGACGGTAGTCTCATACTTATTGCCACCCGCCATCATCTTGATCAGCCGCCATTCGTGCCGGGAGTCAACCTGGCCCAGGGCCTGGCCGGCACCATCGACCACCGTCAGCCGCGACCCTTCCACCAGCAAGCCCACCTTATCGCCGGCCACCACCCGGGCCAGCACCTCCTGGGGGGCCAGATGGCGCAGGCTGACCACCCCCGCCTTCCCCGTCTCCTCGATAAACTGGTGCGGCTCGACGCGCCGGGCATCAACCTCGGCATCGGCCGGGGCGCCTTCCAGATGGGACAGGCGCCGCAGGTTCTTGCGGGCAATCATGTTATAGGGGTCCATTTCCGCCGCCCGGCCGTACGCCTCACTGGCCAAAGCGTACTCGCCCAGTTCCAGATGGGCCTTGCCCAGCCGGTTATAGGCCTCAACATCACTGGGGAAGCTGGCAATTATCTCCTGATTGGCCGCCAACGCCTCCCGCCACCGCCCTTCCATGGCCAGGGCCACCGCCTGCTTGCTGCGCTGGCGCCTTATCCTTATCTGCCGCTCTTCCTGATATGACATGCCGCTCCTTAACCTCTACAACCCTAATCACAATATTGTAACCCAGCCCGCCTCGCGAAACAAGTCTTAACCGCCGGGGCCGGCCCGTCTGAAATTGACAAGCGGTCAGGGCAATGATTATGATAAGATTAGTTTAGCGGGAGGGAAACAACATGCCGACTAAAAAAGATACCAATAAAGATAAAATTGAAGCGGTCTTAAACAAAATCCGGCCCAGCCTGATGGCCGACGGCGGTAATGTGGAGCTGGTTGAGGTTAACGACGGCACGGTCAAGGTCAGGCTGAGCGGGGCCTGCGGTCACTGCGCCATGTCCACCATGACCCTGAAAATGGGCATCGAGCGCATCCTCAGGCAGGAGGTCCCCGGGGTAAAAGAGGTCATCGCCGTAGATTAGGGCCACCCCGAGGGCCCAGCCCGCCCCAGCGGCCTAGTCCGTTTCCACCTCAAAGGCCCGGTGCAGGGCGCTCACCGCCTCCTTCACCCGGGACTCCTCGATAATACAGGTTATCCTTATCTCCGAGGTGGTAATCAGCTCGATGTTAATCCCCGCCTGGCTGAGCGCCCCGAACATCCGGGCGGCGAAGCCGGGGGTATTCTGCATACCGGTGCCGATGACGCTTACCTTGCCCAGCCGGTCATCGCTGACGCATTCCCGGGCCCCGATTTCCCGGGCTATCGGCGCCACCACCCGCATGGTGGCCGCCAGCTGGCTTCTGGCCACGGTGAAGGTCAGGTCGGTTACCTGGTTGATGCTGGCGTTCTGCACGATGGTATCAACACTGATGCCCGCCGCCGCCAGCGGCTGGAAGATATTGACGGCGATGCCGGGGCGGTCCGGCACGCCGACCACGGTCACCTTGGCCACATCAAGGTCATGAGCGATACTCCTCACCTTATTGCGTACTTCCATGGACACCCCTCCGTGAATTAAAGTACCCGGATTCTGGTTGAAGCTGGAGGCCACCAGGATGGGGACGTGGAAGAGCTCGCCCAGCTCCACCGCCCGGGGGTGCATCACCTTGGCCCCGTAGCTGGCCAGCTCCAGCATCTCCTCGTAGCCGATCTCATCCAGGCGCCGGGCCTCCGGCACCAGGCGCGGGTCGGCGGTATAGACCCCGTCAACATCGGTATATATCTGGCAGACAGCCGCCCCCAGGCTGGCCGCCAGGGCCACCGCGGTGGTATCCGAGCCACCCCTCCCCAGGGTGGTGATATCCCTGGTCTCACTAATCCCCTGAAAGCCGGCCACGATGACGATGTTCCCCTTCTCCAGCTCGGCGGTGATGCGCTGGGGGGCCACCTGGGTTATCCGGGCCCGGCTGTGGCTGGCGTCGGTGCGTATCCCGGCCTGGGCCCCGGTGAGGCTGATGGCCGGGTGGCCGCTCTCCCGCAGGGCCATGGCCAGCAGGGTACAGGAGACAATCTCGCCGGTGGAGAGCAGCAGGTCCATCTCCCGCTCACTGGGCTGCGAGGAGACCTGCCGCGCCAGCTCAATCAAATCATCGGTGGTGTCCCCCATGGCGGAGACCACCACCACCACCTGGTCGCCTTTTTCCCGGGCCCGGGCGATACGCCGGGCCACGTTCTTAATCTTATCGGCGTCGGCCACCGAGGAGCCGCCGTACTTCTGCACTACCAGGGCCATGTCACTCCCCTCCGTCAACTACGGTCTGACCAGTCTACCCATAATATTATAGCCATCTTCCAGAAAAAGACCAGTGCCGGCGGCCCCGGCCTCGCTGAAGGCCGCCGCCCCGTTGGCGGTAATACCGGCCCCCCAGAGCAAAAAGGGCACCGGCCCCCCGGTGTGGGTACGCCGCTCGATCGGGGTGGGGTGGTCCGGCATGGCCAGCACCCGCAGCTCACCGGGGCGCCAGGCACGCAGCCGGCTGACCATCACCTCATCCACCCGCTGGATAGCGGCCACCTTTGCCTCGATGGAGCCGGCGTGGGCGGCCTCGTCGGGGGCCTCCACGTGGATGACCACCAGGTCCTGCTGCTCAAGGGCGGCCAGGGCACCGGCCACCTGGGCGGCATCGTCGTTGTCCGGCCCGTCGGTCACCCCGCCGATGTCCAGCACCGCCATACCCGCCATCAGGGCCAGGCCCCCCAGCAGGTCCACCCCGGAGGTCAGGGCCGCCCGCACGCCGTAAAGCTCACCGAAGGGCGGCATCTCCGGCACCCGGCCGCACCCCCAGAAGAGCCATATCATGGTGGCCGGGACATCGCCCCGGGCCCGGCGGGCCACGTTCACCGGGTGGTCACGCAGCACCGCCTCGGAGCGGGCCATCAGCTCCCGCAGCGGCTGGCTCCCCGGCCCGGCGGGCAGGTATCCCGCCACGGGCTGGTCCGGGATATCGTGGGGCGGGGTGCAGCGGGCCCGGAGGGTGGCCTCCCCACCCTTAATCTTGAGCAGGTGCCGGTAGCTGACCCCGGGGTAGAAGCGGACCGCCCGGTCACCCAGGCCCCGGTTCAGGGCGGCGATGAGGCCCCGGGCCTCCTCGGTGCTGATGTGCCCGGCGCTGTAGCTCTGCATCCGGCCTTCGGCCACCGCCACCAGGTTACAGCGGAAGGTCGCCTCGCCCTCCTCGATGGGGATGCCCATGCTGCGGGCCTCGATGGCGGCCCGGCCCCGGTAGTAAACGCGGGGGTCGTAGCCGAGGATGGACATGCAGGCGGCGGCGCTGGAGGGCTCCATGCCGGGGGGCACGGTGCGGGCCAGGCCCAGGGTGCCCTCCCGGGCCATGGCGTCCAGGTTGGGGGTACCGGCCAGCTCCAGGCAGGTCTTACCACCGTGTTCCGGCAAGGGCAGACCGGCCGCCCCGTCAATTATCAGAACGACGTACTTCATATTAGTAGAATAATCCCAGCCCCTTTATCCATTACCGTCCGCTGGGCTACCGCCCCTCTCCAACTTCTCACCCAGACTCAGACTTGTTTCGCCGCCCCGGCTGGCTTATAATGTCTGCGGCGGGGCGTAGCGCAGTTCGGTTAGCGCGCAGCGTTCGGGACGCTGAGGTCGGAGGTTCAAATCCTCTCGCCCCGACCAAGCTACACTCTCTAGTAATGCCAATACCTTCCGAAAACTCCCCGGCGAAACCCGGACCTCACCCCACCTCCTTTTTCGCCTCCTCCCCGAGGGCGTTCTGCTGGTCAAAGGACAGCTTGCCAAAGGTCAGGCCGCGCCGGCGGCAGAGCGCCTCCATACCGGAGAAGCGGCGGTAGAACCGCCGGTTGGCCCGCCGCAGGGCCGCCTCCAGGTCAATACCCTCCCGCCGGGCGATATTGGCCAGGGTAAAGAGCACGTCCCCGAACTCGGCCTCCTTCTCCGCCGGGTCTTCCGCCCGCCGGTACTCGTCCACCTCCTCCACCAGCTTGTCGATGACCCCCGCCGTGTCCTCCCAGTCAAAGCCGGCGCGGGCCGCCCGCCCCTGCACCTCCTGGCTATAGGTCAGGGCCGGCAGCTGGCGTGGCACGCTGGCCAGCATTGAGATATCCCCCCCGCGCTCCTCCTTCTTGATGGCCTCCCAGTTGTGCCGCACCTCGTCAGACCCGTTAACGCGGGCCGCCCCGAAGACGTGGGGGTGGCGGCGGACCAGCTTTTCGTTGATGCCGCGGATAACGTCAGCCAGCCGGAACTCGCCGGCCTCGGCGGCAATCTGGGCGTGGAACACCACCTGCATCAGCAGGTCGCCCAGCTCCAGGCAGAGCCGCCCGGCCTCGCCCTCGTCCAGGGCCTCCAGCACCTCGTAGCACTCCTCCAGCAGGCTATCCCGGACGGAGGCGTGGGTCTGCTCCCGGTCCCAGGGGCAGCCGTCCGGGGCGCGTAAGCGCGCGATAATCGCCACCAGGGTACCGAACTGGCTCAGGTCACCGGGCAGGGCCCGGGGCGTCTCTTCAAGGGCCATACCCCAGATTATAGCGGCTTACGGCGGCGGACTCAAACCGTCGGGCAGCACCGCCCCGATAAAGCCGCGCTGCCCCCGTAAAAACGCCGCGGCGGTCATGGCCCGCTTACCCTCCAGCTGCACCCCGGCGCTGGGCCCCCGCCCCCCCCCCCCCCCCCCACACCGCACCCCACCCCCCCCCCCCCCCGCCGGGGGGGCGGGC
>JAZDIY010000036.1:0-2065 GCA_043804445.1 Chloroflexota bacterium
CATGGCCAGCGCCACCACCACCGGGGCTTCCGTGGCCAGCACCACGGCGCAGAGCATATTATCGGCAATGCCCGCCGCCAGCTTGGCGACGGTATTGGCCGTAGCCGGGGCGATGACCACCACGTCCGCCGCCTCCGCCAGGGTGATGTGCGGCACGCTGTATTCCGAGGCCGGGTCAAACATGTCGGTCACCACCGGGTGCCGGCTGATGTTGCGCATGGTCACCAGCGACATGAGCCTGGTGGCGGCCTCCGTCATGATAACCTGGACGGTGGCCCCCGCCAGCGTCAGCTTCCTGGTCAGGTCAGCCGCCTTGTAGGCGGCGATACCCCCGGTAATACCCAGGACTACCGTTTTTTTGGCTAACATTAGCGCCTCCTCAGCCGGCTAGGTCCGGTTCATCAGGTAGATAAGCCTCAGGCCGACAAGTGTCAGGTCGGCATTGACCACGTCGATTACCGGCGTCTCCCTGGCGATGAGGCCGGCAAAGCCTCCGGTGGCCACTACCCTGGCCTTCTGCCCCAGCTCCTTGCGGATGCGGGCGATGATGCCCTCCACCAGCCCCACGTAGCCGAAGACCAGCCCCGACTGCATGGCGGCGATGGTGTTGGTGCCGATGGCGCGCTCCGGGCGGATCAGCTCCACGCGGGGCAGCATGGCCGCCCGCATGAAAAGGGACTCCGCCGCCGTATTCACCCCCGGGGCGATGGCGCCGCCCAGATAGTCGCCCTCCCGGGACACGGTATCAAAGGTGGTGGCGGTGCCGAAGTCGGTGATGATTACCGGCCCGCCGTAGAGGTGATGCGCCGCCGCCGCGTCCACGATGCGGTCAGCGCCGACCTCCGCCGGGTTGTCCATGCGGATACGCACCCCGGTCTTGACCCCGGCCCGTATCACCAGCGGCGAGACATGGCAGTACCGCTCACAGAGCTCCTCAAATATGGCCGTCAGCGGCGGCACCACGCTGCACACGGCCACCTTGGTAATATCGGTGGCTTCCAGGCCCCGCTCGCGCAGCAGGCTCAGCAGCAGGACGGCGTACTCGTCCGCCATGCGGTGAATCCCGGTGGCGATGCGCCAGGTGGCGCGGAGCTCGTCGTCGGCGAACACGCCCAGGGTAACGTTGGTATTGCCAATGTCAATTACCAGCAGCATAGGTCACTTCCTGTCAGCCTGAATTCTTTAGTTTTTTAATAACCACCGGCAGCGCCGGCAGCAGGTCGGAGGCCAGCATGCCCGCGTCACCGAGCTCGTCCCTGACCATCTCCCCCGCCTGGCCGTGCAGATAGACCCCCAGGCAGGCGGCATCAAACCGGGAGAGCCCCTGCGCCGCCAGCCCGGCTATGGCCCCGGCCAGCACGTCCCCCGTCCCCGCCGAGGCCAGCCCAGGATTGGCCACGAGGCTGATGCGGCAACGCCCGTCCGGCGCGGCGATAACCGTGTAGGCCCCCTTCAGGACCACCGTCATGTGCCATTCCCCGGCGGCTCTCAGGGCGATGCCCACCCTGTCCGCCTGCACCTCCGCCACCGGCACCCCGCACAGCCTCGCCATCTCACCGGGGTGCGGAGTAAGTATAGCATCATCCGCCAGCCGCTGCCACCAGTCCGGGAGTATAGCCAGGCTGTTGAGGGCGTCGGCGTCAAGCACCGCCGCCGGCAGCTCTTTGCCGAAAAGCACCCCGCTGATAAATTCCAGGGTTTCCGGGCCCTGCCCCAGCCCGCAGCCGAGCAGCAGCACGTCATACCGGTCCAGCTGCTCCTTAATGGTTTCAGCGGCCTGGGGGGCGATAACGCCGGGGGCGGCTTCAGCCAGTGGCAGATAGGTTGCCTCGGCCAGCCTGGCGGCCAGAACCGGCTGGAGGCTGGACGCCGTGGCCAGCGTCACCAGCCCGGCACCGACCCTGAGGGCGCCGCTGCAGGCTAAATAAGCGGCACCGATGTAGTTAATGGAGCCCGCCACCACCAGCACCCGTCCGAAGGTCCCCTTGTTGGCGTCGGGCGGGCGCGCCGGGAGGGCTGCCCGCGCCCAGCCGGCGGTAATAAGCTCTGTGGTTACCGCGTCCGC
>JAZDIY010000037.1:0-2376 GCA_043804445.1 Chloroflexota bacterium
CCAGCTCCTTTACGGTGAGGCCGGAAAGCATCATGTTGCCCAGCATCATGCGGAAACCCTCCGGCGGCGCCGGGCAGAAGTCCTGCCCAAAGTCGCTGCTCAGTATGCAGTGCTCCACCCCGACGGCCCTGGCGTGCTCCACGATGGCGGCCGGGGGCAGGCCCTGGATCAGGGGCATGCACAGGTTCAGGGTGTGCTCCAGATAGGCCCCCATATTGACCAGCTCTTGCTGCTGCGCTAGGTTGAGGGCGCTGCCGGCAACCTCGCAGAGAGGATGGGTAATTAACACCTTGATATCCATCTTCCTGGCCGCCCTGGTGATGGCGTAGATTTCCGGTATGGAGATGTGCCCGGTGGCCAGTACCAGGTTGCTCTCTTTGATGATTTCCAGGATGGGCGTCATCTCGGGGAGCAGCTTGCCGCTCTGGTCCAGCAGGGAAATCCCTGTCTGGGATGAGTGTTGAGTGGGGCGCAGCGGATAGTGTAGTCTGCCCTCCTTCCTTATCCTGGTGTCCATTATGGAGGAGAAGGTAGGCATCCAGATAACCCGGGCCCCACCCTTAGCGGCCACCTCAACCACCTCGGGGTTGAGGCCGCCGACGGCGCTGTTCAGCACCAGGCTGCCGACCAGGGTAAAACCGGGGACGAGCTGGTTGACTACCTCGGCCAGCGGGGCGGTGCCGAAGTGATGGCCCTTGGCCACGATGGCGCGCATCCCCATCGCCCTGGCCTGAAGGGCCAGGTTGAGGACATCCATCCGCCGCCGGTGATACGGGTCAGGGGCGGTATGGACATGGCAATCGCTGGCCCCACTGAGCAGGTCATCCAGCACTGGCAGGGGGGCCCTCGTCCCGAAGGGCAATCCTGATGATGATTCCATCATAATATCCCGGCCCTCCTTCCGGTTAGTTTGCCCCGCTGATTACAGCTTAAGCCTGTTCTTGGCCAGCTTCTCGCCGGTCTGGTAGTGCTCGCCCTTGAGGGCGAGCTTCGCTTCCTCCTCAATCTCCTCGGGCCAGAAGCCCAGGGACATGCCGTACCAGGGCATCTTGGGCTGGAGTGGCGGCAGCCCTAACTCCTCCCATATCTGCCGGGCCCTTTCCATGAACTCCTTCTTGGGCAGCGAGGTCGGCGGGTAGCCCCACTTGCGGGTGGCATCAATCAGCAGGGCCGAGGTAAGCGGGCGCTCCACCATCTTCATCTTCTGGTCCGGGGGTACCGCCGAAGGGTCCAGGGAGGCCGTCTTACCCTGGGCGATGTGCAGGTCGCGGTGGGGCTGCATCCGGTAGCAGAGAGCCCAGGCCACCGAGTCCATGTCCCTGGGGTCAATATCGTCATCAACGGCGATGACTATCTTGTTGTACATGGTGGTGGCCGAACAGACCCCGTACAGGGCCTGCCAGACCAGCGGCGTGGAGGCGTTTTTCAGCTGGACGACACAGAGTGCCCGGCCGCCGCTCTCCTCATGGAAGCCGACGTCCACCACGTTATCGATACCGAGGCCGTGCTTTAACAGCTTGTAGTGAGAGGCCTCCATGCCAATCTCGGTAATCAGGCTGCTCTCGCTGGGCGGGAACTGGCTGATATAGGTATTCCAGATAGGCTTCTTGCGGTGGGTGATGGCGGTAACGTTGAGAAACAGGTTGGATTCACCCATGCCCATGTATCCGGTAAACTCGCCAAAGGGCCCTTCGCGCTCCAGGTAGTCGGTGGGTATCTCCCCCTCGATGACAATCTCCGCCGTGGCGGGGACCTCAAGGTCTACCGTCTTGCATTTGACCAGCTCCACGGCTTCCCCGGCAAGCCCCCCGGCCACCTCATACTCGTTGACGCCGTAGGGAATCTCGATTACCGATACCAGGCCCAGGTTGGGCGTGGGGCCGATGAAGATGGCCGCCGGCGTCGGTAGTCCCCGCTGCTTGTATTTCGCCCACTGCTGGCGGAGGTGCTTGGGCATCTGGGCCCGTACCCCGATGCGGGTGGGGCTTTTCATCATGCTCCGGTAATTACCGATGTTGTAGATGCCCGTCTCCGGGTCCCTGGAGACACAGTTACCGGCGGCGTAGTAGGGGGCGTTATCAAAGCCCGGGGTGGACAGCGGTACGGCAAACTCGTTCAGGCCGCCGTGTCCCAGAAGGGTCTTCCCGACATGCACCTCTTCCTGGCAAGGCCCGGAAGATACCCGCTTCGGCTTGATGGTGTTAAGCTGGGCCTCGTCCCACTTCTGCATAATTTCTTCCGGAGTGCACATCATGGCCAGAGCGTAGATTTCCCGTGAGGCGGCGTGCGAGCCGACCAGCACCGGGGTATCATACTTTTTGCCTTTAGCGTCGGTGACGTTTTCGAACAAGAAGGCCTTCCGTTCCTTGGCCGGCA
>JAZDIY010000038.1:0-5276 GCA_043804445.1 Chloroflexota bacterium
AGCGGCTGATGACCACGCTGAAATCATGAATGGCCTCAGACTGGTTCTCCCGGCCGATAATCACCTGCACCCCCGGGCCGCTCACCATCGGGGGCACCACCACCTTGAGCAGGTTCCTCTGTTCCACCAGCTCCACCAGGGCCAGCATGCGCTGGCTATGGGCAAACTCAGGCTGGTTAAGCATAAAGTACAGGCCCTCCAGGTACGGTTTATCGTACGCCTGCTCATCTTCCGCCTGCATCACCCTGACTATCGCCTCGGTCAGCTGGGTCTCGGTAACGGAGAGCATCACCTCTTTGGCCAGTATCTGGGTAGCATTCAGGCCGCGATAGGCCTCGTTCAGTCTGTTGGCCATGGCGGTCATCTCCGCCTGGGGCAGCGGCTGGTCAAAGTTAATCAGCTGCTGTTTCACCCTGGCCCCGTGCAGAATAAGCACCAGCAGGGCCAGCACATCCTCCAGGGCCACCAGCTCCAGGTGTTTGAACCGGGAGTCCGCCGGCCGGGGCAGGGCCGCCACGGCCACATTATGGGCCAGCCGGGACGCCAGGGTAACCGCCAGATTGAGCCATTCCTCCTGCGCCGCCTCGACCTGGTGAAAGAGATGGCTTATCAGCCGCCGCTCGGGCAGGGGTAGGGCCACCCGCTTGATGGACTCCACGTAGTAGCGGTAACCCTTGTCCGAGGGCACACTGCCGGCGGAATGGTGCGGCCGGAAAATGTAGCCTTCCTGCTCCAGGTAGGCCATCTCATTACGTACCGTAGCCGGGCTTACCCCCAGATTATAGTTCTCGGTAATATCGTGCGATGGCACCGGCACCGCTTTGGTAACATATTCCTCTACGATTGACTGGAGAATCTTACTGCTTCGGGGAGGCAGCATCATTACCTCCTTTTTACCATTAGCAGTCTAGCCTTTAGATTGCTAACCACTATCTAACTTATCATTTTCTAGGCTGGCTTGTCAAGGGGATGGCCCCCTTTGCCGGCGGGGAGATTGCTGCTACAATAGACCTGGCAGCCTGGTGCAAGGAGGATACCATGGAACGAATGTGGGCGCCCTGGCGCATGGCCTATATCCAGCAGGAGGCGGCGGGGGGCTGCATCCTGTGTGACAAACCGGCCGAAGACGATGATGCGCGGAACTACATCCTGTACCGCGGTGAGCATAACTTTATCATCATGAACCGCTACCCCTATAACGGGGGACACCTGATGGTTGCCCCCTACCGGCACCTGGCCAGCCTGGAAGAGATGACCGATAAAGAGCGGGACGAGCACTTCAGCCTGGTCAGCCGCAGCACGGTGGTGCTGCGACAGGCATTCCAGCCGGGGGGCTTCAACATCGGCATCAACATCGGCCGGATAGCCGGGGCCGGCATCGACGGGCACATGCACAGCCACGTGGTGCCGCGGTGGGCGGGGGATACCAACTTCATGCCGGTCATCGGCGATGCCAAGGTGGTCAACGAGGCCCTGGCCGAGACCTACGCCCGGTTGAAAGGGCAGTTCTAAGCGCCGCTTTAAGACCGGCGGCAGCAGACTATTACCGCTTGACCAGTAGTATCGGGGTGTTCCCGCCCAGGAAGACCTTCTGGGCGACACTCCCCAGGGACCAGGGCTTGGCGCTGCCAACGCCCCGCGTTGACATCGCCACCAGGTCCAGGGCCAGCTCATCGGCCAGGTCGATAATCTGGTCGGCCACCGGGCCCAGGCCAACCCGGTATCCGGCACTGACGCCTTTACGGGCCAGCCTTTTACAGGTATCCTGCAGGTAGGTTTCGGCCACTTCGTAGCTGTGATTCCTCTGGGGCAACACCTGGAGAAGGGTGAGTTCCATATCGAGCTTGGCGGCCATCTTGGTGATATAGGGGATGACGGCCTCGCTGCGCAACGAGCCGTCCAGCGGTACCAGGGCTTTCTTCAGTATGCGCTTCTCCCTGATATCGGAACGGGAACCATTGGCCCGGATAAGCATCACGGACTGGCTTTTGGTGGCCCTCACTACCTTATCGGCCACACTACCCACCGCCCAGCGGCTGACGCCGGACCGGCCGTGGCTGGCCATAACCACCAGCTGGAAGGGCAGGCAGCTGACATATTGCATAATCGCCTCGGCAGGATAACCCGTCCGGTTGACGGTGTCCACCGTAACACTCTTGCCGGAACCATTATGGTACTTATTGGCGTGATACCGGGTGACCTCGACGATTTTTTCGGCGTACTGGTAGTACTGCTCGTACTCGGCAATATCCGCCGAGGCGAGAACGGTGAGCAGGGTGACATCGGAACCCATCTTGCCCCCCAGCTCCTCGGCATAAGGCAGGGCTACTTCCGCCAGCTTGGAGCCGTCTAACGGCACCACTATTTTCTCGTACATTTCCACCTCATCAGTTGTGGGGAATGCCTCCGGCTAAAGAGGTGACCCTAAGGCTGCCGGCGGCATCACCCACGGCCCGTTTACCTATAAGGATAATGGTATTACCCTCTTCGGCAGTAGCAGGCCCACCCGCAATTCGGGTGGGTAATGCCCCCTATATTTGCCAGGGCCGGCATGCCGGTGACGAATATCCGAAGGCACCGTGAAAGGTTGGGCAGGGTAGGCTGGCCGGTATTATCCCTGCTCTCTATCCGGGCGCGGGGCTGCTCTTTTGCCCGCTGACCTGGCCGCTGGTTTCGGCTTGCCTTCCAGACTTTTCAACTTCAGGGAATCAACCACCAGCGATTCCACCCAGTCCTCCAGCTGAGTCAGCAGGTTTTTCATCTCCCCGGCCACCTCGGGGTGGCTGTCTCTTACCTGCAATATCTGCAGCCGGAGCTTGGTAACCAGGTCGTCTATCTCTTCATAATTCCGGGCCGTCATGGCCTCAATGTTAGCATACCGGCAAGGCAAGTTAAAGCCCCATGGCTAAAATGTCCTGATTTTTTATCTTCCCGCCCGGCAGAACTGGTATAATGCCACTATACCGTTTTACCGGCGGCCAAGAAACCGCTGCCGGCACCGGCCCGGCATAACGCCAATCAGATAAGGGAGGCAGGTAACCGATGGAAATCGACCCCAGGGAATTAGAGTACCGGGATGCTTACCGGCTGTTTACCAGCACCATTGTACCCAGACCAATTGCCTTCGTGGCCACTATCGGGGAGAACGGCATCTATAATCTGGCCCCCATCAGTGTATTCAGCAGCATGGGCGTCAAGCCGCCCCTGGTCCACATCAACATCGGCCGGAAGCGGGACGGGCGGAAGAAAGACACCCTGGTGAACATTGAGTTCACCAAAGACTTCGTGATTAACGTGGTCAATGAATCGTTAGCCGAGGCCATGAACCAGTCCTCGGCAGAATACCCCAGTGACGTGGACGAGTTCCAGGAAGTCGGCCTGACCCCGGTGAAAGCCGACCTGGTCAAATCACCGCTGGTGGCGGAATCACCCATCAACATGGAGTGCCGGCTGGTACAAATCCTGGAGTTCGGCGAGTCACCCCGGCTCACCAGCGTGGTCATCGGCGAGGTGGTCAGGGTGCACATCAAGGATGAGCTGTATGTCAACGGCGGGATACGAATGTCTGAGCTTAAAGCCCTCGGCCGGCTCGGCGGAGACCTCTACTGCCGCACCACGGACATCATTACCATGAAGCGGCCGGACTGAACTTCGGCCGGGTTTTTTTAACCGTCAGCCAAGGCAAAGGGTGACGGTGAGGATGCTGGCGCCCCCAAGCGAATTCGAATCGCTGTTGCCGGCTTGAAAGGCCAGTGTCCTAGGCCACTAGACGATGGGGGCGATACCTATAGAGTATAGCAGAGCCACGGTTTACCGGCAACGCCGCCGCATAGCTTAACCCACAATATGGTAAAATAGGCGGGTGACGGCATGGACAGAACAGAAATCCTGAAGAGGTGGCTGATACCGCTGCTTACCCTGCTCCTGATTATCGTTATTTCCGTCAGCATCTTTCTTTTCAGGGGCAAGCTGTCCGAGCTCAGGGGCTACGGTTACCTCGGGGCCTTCCTGGTCAGCCTGGCCACCAACGCCACCATCATACTGCCGGTGGGCAACTTTCTGATACTCTCCGTCTTCGGTGCCGTCCTGCCCTCGGCGACCCTGGTGGGGCTGGCCGGCGGCACCGGGGCTGCCATCGGGGAATTAACCGGCTATATGGCCGGTTACAGCGGCCGCACCATTATGAAGCAAGACCGCTCCTCTGACCGGATGCGGCGCTGGCTGAGACGGTGGGGGACGATAACCATCTTCACCCTTTCCCTGCTGCCCTTCTTCTTTGACCTGGCCGGGATAACCGCCGGGGCCATCCGTTTCCCCCTGTGGAAGTTCCTGCTGCTGTGCTGGCTGGGCCGTAGCCTGCTCTATATCGGCATTGCCTTTGCCAGCGCCTGGGGTTTCCGGTGGTTCCTCCCCTACCTCGGTTGAGGGCGCCCCAGCCGGACAACCAGTACCGAACCGGCCACGAAATAGGCCAGGCAGGCCAGCAGCATCACGGTGTAACCCAGCCCCGGACGATAGGCGTTAAAGAAGTCAATGGCCGGCCCGATGATGAACAGGGCCAGGGTGGCCCCGCCGGCGGTAGCCAGGTTGGTCAGCCCCAGATAGCGGGCTTCTTCCCCCCGGGCAACCAGGTCAGTGGCCAGGGCCCAGTCGGTGCTCAGGAAAGCCCCGCTGGAGATACCCAGCAGACCCCCACCGAGTACCACCAGCCCGTAGCCGTGGGCGAAAAGGAGCACCACCACCCCCGCCACCCCGACGAACCCCGAGACCATCACCACTGGCCAGCGCCCCACCCGGTCCGAGAGGCGCCCGGCGGGATAGACCGCCAGCAGCATACCCACCCCAATCACGATAATCATATCGGCGGTAACCAGGGCCGGATTGGCCACCCCCACCACATCCTGGAGGAAGTAAAGGGCAAACCGCTGCAGGGTGGCGAAGGCCATCAGCACCAGCAGCCGGGAAACCAGAAAGCGGCTAAAGCCCGGGGCCAGCCGGGTATCAATGCGGAAACTCCGGCGCAGCACCGGCCACAGCGGCGGTCCGGGGCCGCCCGTCCCCGGTCTTTCCCGGACCAGCAGCACGGTGGCCAGCCCGGCTCCCAGCAGCACCACCGCCAGCACCGCCACCATCGGCCACAGCCAGGCACCCCCCTCCCCGGTGAAGTAGCGGCCCATATAGTAACCGACCAGGCGCACCAGGGCGATGCCGCCCAGAATCTCCAGCAGGCCCTTCACCCCGGAAGCCAGCCCCCGCTTCCCCTCCGGCACCAGGTC
>JAZDIY010000039.1:0-5425 GCA_043804445.1 Chloroflexota bacterium
CTGCACCTGCCCGGGGTGCCCCCTTTCCTGATATCGGAGGCGGTGAGGGGGGAGGGCGGCATACTGCGCAATGACGAGGGCCGCCCCTTCATGCCGGACTATGCCCCGGACGGTGACCTGGCCCCGCGTGACGTGGTGGCCCGCGGCATCGTGTACGAGATGGCCAAGACTGGGACGGACCGGGTGTTTATTGATGTCACTCACCTGCCGCCCCAGCTCATCACCACCCGGTTTCCCCACATCTACCGTTTCTGCCTGGAACACGGCCTGGATATTACCCGTGACCGGATACCGGTAGCCCCGGCGGCCCATTACCTGATGGGCGGTATCAAGACCAACAGCTGGGGGGAGACCAACATCGCCGGGCTGTTCGCCGCCGGCGAGACGGCCTGTACCGGCGTCCACGGGGCCAACCGCCTGGCCTCCAATTCCATGCTGGAGGTGGTGGTCTTCGCCAAGCGGATTGTGCAGCGGACTGCCCCGGGGACGGCCGCCGGCCCCCCGCAGCCGCGGCAGCAGCCGGAGGTGCGGGCTTCGCTGGCGGAGCGGCGGGCCGTGGGGAAGGCGCCCCGCCTTAGCCTCTCGGCCCCGCAGCAGCTGCTCTGGGACCGGGTGGGCATGATCCGTGATAAGGCAGGGCTCAGCCGGGCGGCGGATACCCTGGCCGCCTGGCAGCGGACGCTGGCCCCGCCCACGGACCGCCCCTCCTACGAGCTGAGTAACCTGGTGCTGGCCGGGCGGCTGGCCGCGGAAGCGGCCCTGATGCGGGAGGAGAGCCGCGGGGCCCACTTCCGCACCGATTTCCCCCGCCGCTCCCGCCGCTGGCGCCGCCACATCGTCTTCACCCGATAACAGACTAAATCGGTAAGGGAATTTTTTACCTCACCCCCTGCCCCCCTCTCCTTGAAAGGAGAGGGGGGAGACGATTTTTAAGAAAGGCTCTCGCCTCTCTTGGACTCTCTTGCCGGAGGGTGTTGAAAAGGGGCGATGCCCCTCTTAAGAAAATATCTCCCCTTCCCCTCAGAGGGGAAGGGGACTAAGGGGATAGGGTTATGAAAGAGCTGCCCATACCGGAAGAAGCCCTGAACCGCATCGTGGACGCCGCCCTGGCCGAGGATACCGCCCAGGGGGACATCACCAGCCAGGCGCTGCTCCCCCCCGACCTGGAGGGCCGGGCCTCGCTCCTGGTGAAGGCCAGCGGGGTGCTGGCCGGTGGGGGGGTGGCCGGGCGGGTGTTCCGGCGGGTTGACCCTTCTCTGAAGGTGGCCCTGATAGTGGCCGACGGGGCCGCCGTTGAGCCGGGGGAGGTGGTGGGGACGGTCTCGGGCCGGGTGGTGAGCATCCTCAAGGCGGAGCGGGTGGCCCTCAACTTTCTGCAGCGCCTGAGCGGCATCGCCTCGCTCACCGCCCGGTACGTCGCCGAGGTGCAGGGCACCCGGGCGGGTATCTATGACACCCGCAAGACCACCCCCGGCCTGAGGCGGCTGGAGAAATATGCCGTGCGCCAGGGGGGCGGGCGGAACCACCGCATGCACCTGGGCGACGGCATCCTGATTAAGGACAACCACCTGGCCGCCCTGCGTGCCCTGGGCCTGGGCTTCAAGGATATCGTGGCCCGGGCCAGGCAGGGGGCGCCGGCGGGCACCACCGTCGAGGTGGAGGTGACCACCCTGGCGGAGGCCCGGGAGGTGGTGGCGGCCGGGGTGGACATCATCATGCTGGACAACATGGCCCCGGAGGAGATGCAGCGGGCGGTGGCGGAGATACCCCGGCCGATTAAGACCGAGGCCTCGGGGGGCATTACCCTGGCCAATGTCGGGGAGGTGGCCCGGACCGGGGTGGACATCATCTCCATCGGCGCCCTGACCCACTCCTGTAAAGCTCTGGACATCAGCCTGGAGTTGGAGCCGCCGACGCTGCGGCGGCCCTAGCCGTTACCCGGCGGGAGCCGTCAGTCACGCTGCCAGCGGACTTATTCCCTCTCCAGGGCCCGGACGGGCCCGTTCCTTTATGCAACCTTAACGCCCGCTTTATGGAATATTTATGATTTTTATCCCGGTCTTTATGATTGCGTAGTAGAGTGGAACTATCGGGGTATACCCGTAGACTTGGGGGTTAGCCCCCAGGGACTATGAGGGCTAACCCTGATGACAGGGAAGGGTGACGGTGTGCCGGTGGCACGTGGCGGGCGGCGATGAAAAGCATCAAGGTGGTCCTGGTCTTTATTAACGGCCTGGTGGTCGGTGGCCTGCTGCTCCTGAGCGGGCAGTTGCTCTTTGTCCCCAAACCGGTCCAGTCGGAAAACCAGCTGGCGTCCGATAACCTGGCCCAGACCGATTTTGACCTGACCTCGCTGGTCCCCGACATCGAGCAGATCTACCGGGAGGCCCTCAACTCGCCCCTGGTCGAGGCCCGCCAGAAAATCAACGATCCGGATATTGCCCGGTATTACGACGGGCTGCTCCAGAAGATGGGTATCCCGATACCGCCGGATGATGCCCCGCCCCCTGCCGCCGGCTAGTCTGCCCGGTTACCCGGGCTGCCCTGACTCATCATCGGCCTGACCGGCCCCGGCCGGGGCCAGGCCGTGGGCTACCAGTAAGGGGCGGTCGGCCAGGATATCGGCGGTAGCCCCGTCAGCCACCAGCTGGCCGTGGTCCAGGACGACGGTGCGCGGGCAGGTGGCCCGCACCAGGGCCATGTCGTGGGAGGCGATTATCTTGGTCATGGGCAGCCGGCGGAGCAGCTCAATCAGGGCCCACTTGGCCTTGGGGTCCAGGCTGCTGGTCGGCTCGTCAAGGGCCAGTATGGCCGGGTCCATGGCCAGTACCGTGGCCAGGGCAATCCGTTTCTTCTCGCCGATGCTGAGGTGGTGGGGAGAGCGCCCCTCGTAGCCGGTCATGCCCACCCGCTCCAGGGCGGTGGCCACCTCCCGGCGGACCCTGTCCTCGGGGTAGCCCAGGTTCATCGGCCCGAAGGCGACGTCGTCAAAGACAGTGGGGGAGAACAGCTGGTCATCGGGGTTCTGGAAGACCAGCCCCACCTGCTGCCGCACCCATCTCAGGCTGGCCCCGTCCACCGTCCGGCCGCCGATGGCCACCGCCCCGTTGCGGTGCAGCAGGCCGTTCAGGTGGAGTATCAGGGTGGACTTGCCCGCCCCGTTGGGCCCGATGAGGGCTACCGCTTCCCCCCGCCGTACCGTCAGGTTGATGTTGCTCAGGGCGGGCTGGCCGTCCGGGTAGCGGAAGGAGAGGTTATCAATCTTAATCATGGTATCCATGTCTTTGCCTCCGGTTATCTACGGCCACCGGCTGATGAGGCTGGTGGCGGCGAGTATCAGCACCAGGCCCAGGCCGAAGGCGGCATCGGCGGGCCGGAAGCTCGGGTGGTGCAGGGTACGGCTCTGCCCGTCGTAGCCGCGGGCCAGCATGGCGGCATAGACCCGCTCCCCCCTCTCGTAGCTGCGCAGGAACAGGGTGCCCACCATGTGGCCGGTGGTGCGGAGCTGCCGCCACCGCTGGCCGCCGAAGTAGCGGCTGTCCCGGGCCTGCCGCAGCCGCATCACCTCGTCGGTCAGGACGAAGAGGTAGCGGTACATGAACGAGAGGACCATGACCATCACCCGGGGCAGGCGCAGCTGCTCCATCCCTTTGAGGAGGTCGGGCAGGCGGGTGGTGGCGGCAAGCAGGGTGAGACTGATGATGGAAAGCCAAGCCCGGGCCAGGATGTTGCGCAGCATCTGCAGCCCGGCGGCGGTTAAGGTGATATGCCACGGCCCGAGCTGGTAGCTGGTGAATTCCCCTCCCCGGCTGAAGAAGGGCAGGAAAACGGCCACCAGCAGCACGAAGGGCATAATCACCAGTGACCGTTGCAGCACGTAGCGGACGGGCACCCGGGACAGGAGCAGCCAGGCGGTCAGCAGCCCGAAGTAGAGGGCGTAGGCGGCCCAGCCGTCGGGTGGGGTGAGCAGCACCGCCAGGATAAAGAGCAGGCTGGTCACCAGCTTGGTGCGCGGGTCAAGCCGGTGGATGAAGCTGTCCCGGTCGCTGTACCGGTCCAGAAAGGCGTGCTTCATGGTGACGGTTGCCTCCGTTTGACCAGCCGGGCCAGGCCGTAGGTGATAGCGAAGAGTATGATGGTACCCAGGTAGCCGGCCAGCAGGGTGGCCAGGGTCTCATTGGCTATCCCCGGAAAGACGTAGTCGGCGATAATCTGGAAGGGTGATTGGCGGGCCTGGACCAGGAACCCCTGGTTCTCGGCTACCCGCTCCAGCCCGTCGGGGGCGGAGGACGCCAGGGGAGACAGGCTGGCCACCGCCAGGCAGGCCAGCAGGGCGATTAGCCACCACTTTATCTTCATCACTTGTCCTCCTCAGCTAGATTTTCTGTAGCTGCAGCAGGTCGGCCCGGGTGGCCAGCACCAGGCTGAGGACGGCGGCGGTCACCAGCCCCTCGCCGATACCGATGAGGGCGTGGATGCCGACCATCGCCGGCAGTACCACCCCCAGGGGGGAGGTCCCGGAGACGGCCAGTTCCACGGCACAGGCGGCAGCGGGCAGCACCACCGAGCCCCAGGCGGCGATAAACCCCCCGGCCAGCCTGGCCCGCCGTCCCTCGCCCAGCAGGGTGGTGGTCAGCCGGTAGAGGTAGTAGGCTCCCAGGCTGGCCAGCAGGCCCATGTTGAAGATATTGGCCCCCAGGGCCAGCAGCCCCCCCGTCCTGAAAGATGAGGCACTGGGCGATGAGCACACAGCTCATAATCAGTACCGCCGCCCACGGCCCGAGCAGGATGGTGGCCAGGGCGGCCCCGATAAGATGCCCGGAGGTGCCGCCGGCGATAGGGAAGTTGAGCATCTGGGCGGCGAAGATGAGGGCGGCCAGCACCCCCATCAGGGGCACCTGTTTTTCTCCCAGCTTCCGGTTGGTCTGCCTGACCGCGTAGCTGATGCCGCCGGTGGACACGGCGTAGGTGGAGGCCACCGTGGCCATATTGAGGAAACCGTCGGGGATGTGCATTGTCTACCTCCTTTTTAGGTTTTCTCAACCAGATGCAGTTGCAACCAGGTGCAAGCACGGTTCAAAAAAATTTATCTTGCCTGTCTGACCTTCCGTTGTATCATCAGGGGAACGGCTACGGCCAGCACCACCAGCGAAATCAACTGGGGCTGGTTCAGGGACAGGAAGACGGTGTTGCTGTCCAGCCGCAGGAAAGAGAGGAAGAAGCGGCCGGTGGTGTAGAGGACGAGGTAGGCCAGAAAGAGGGTGCCGTCCGGCCGGAGCCGGTGGCGCAGCCGCCACAGCACTCCCAGGATGGCCAGGTCCATGAGCAGCTCGTAGGCGACGGCCGGGTGCTGGGGGGGCATGCCGTAGGCGGGGCTGCCGGGGTTGGTGTAGACCACCCCCCAGGGCAGCCCGGTGGCGCGGCT
>JAZDIY010000040.1:0-5090 GCA_043804445.1 Chloroflexota bacterium
CTGCACGTACACCTGGTGACCGGCCAGGGTAATTTGCACCCTCTGCGGGAGTATTTCGAGAAATTGCTCGGGGGACCAGCCCGCCTCGCTTTCCGACTGGTTGCCATTGGCGTCCAGGTGCTGGTGAAAATATCCCTTGCGGTGCAAAAGGGTCACGCCTACGGCGGGCGAGCCCAGGTCAGCCGCGGCACGAATGGTGTCTCCGGCCAGTATTCCCAATCCGCCACTGTAGGTAGGTATATTGGGGTCGATACCGAACTCCAGAGAGAAATAGGCAAACGTCAGTACATCCATCGGTGGTTTGTTAATATGTTACTCCTTTAAGGCATCGGGGGCAACTCTGGGCTTCTTCAGACTTCACCCGGTTTGGTGGCAGCCTACTTCTCAGGGCCAGCGGTCAGGTCAGGCAAAAAGCCCAGGTAGCCCTGGTTCGGCAGCAGGCCATAGCCGGCGCCGAAATACTGGTCAAAGATAAGCCTGAAGGAGTTTACCGGGCTGATGTCGGGGTGTAGGCCGTGGTAGTCTCCGTCCGGGAAGTAATAGGCGTTCAGTATAGCCAGCTTCCGCCCCTGGTCCCACCAGGTGCCGTGGTCGCCCTGGAGCAGGATAATCGGGGGTGTCTTTGATTTGGACAGTATCTGGTTCACCAGTTCCATCGTCTTTTGGCTGATAAACCGGGCTTGTTCCGAGTATTTGGTCTGGTAGTTGTAGTTTTCCGGTTCTAAGGGGTTAAAGTCTAACGGCCCGTTGCGGTCAAAGAGATAGGGCGGGTGGGGCGACATGATGTGGGCAAAAACGAACTTGGACCCGGCCACTGCCGGCATATCAGCCAGCACGTCAAAAGCATTCAGAATGGTCTTCGCCCCGTGGCTGCCGAAGAAGTGGCTGAAGGGAGCCAGTACCGTGGTTTCTAGAACCCCCAGGGCAAAGGTACTGACCCTGATGCCGAAGGCCTCTTTATAGTTGTAGACCTGGCCGTATTCTGGTACCTCTTTCAGGTCCAGACTGGTAGCCACGTAGACATAGCGGTATCCCCTGGCCCTCAAGAACTGGGAGACCTGGCTGTCGGCTATCATCTGTAATAGCACCGTCTGGTCCTGCTCGGTTACCTGTCCGGCGAGGTAGTTAACGTACTGCATGTTCAAAGAGGAGGCCAGCGACAGTGCGGTGTGACTGTAGTTGCTGTGGCCCTGGGAGGCCACGTAGAACCCTTTGTCCTTCAGGTAGTCAATGAAGTCGCTGTTATCGTAGTGATAGACTTCCTGCATGGTGTCCTGCCGGGCGTACATGTCCAGGATGATGTAATAGATATCGGGCAGGTTTTGATGGTCCGTAATAGCCACGGGGGGTGGTGTTCCGGGGTTTTCGGGCAGCCGCCGGGGGGTGGTGAGCTGGTACAGGCCGATGTTGACCAGGGAGATGACCACCAGGACAACCGCGGTCAGGTTGAGCAACTCCGTCGTCACGATGAAGTTGCGCCGGGCCCGGATGATGAGGAAAGCTCCCCCCAGGAAGATAAGCCCCCAGAAGGCCACCATGATGACGTTGATGTAAGGTGAGGTTATCCCCTGGTCGCTGAAGATGAAGCCCCGGACGTGACCATAGGCAAAGAACAGCGCCAGCAAGAGGCTGGTAATGAGGGACCGTTTGCCGGCGTCTCTGGTGACTATGCGCAAGGCTAACCACAGTAGTATGGTGCCCATGATGGCGGCCAGCAGGGGCAGGAACAGGTCTCCGGCGGCCACCTCATCGATGTTATAGGCATAGAGGAAGAGGATAGGAAACGTCGCCAGGAGGAGGGGGTGCCAGACCGGCAGCCGCAGCAGTTTCATGGTTGCTTCCTCAGCATAAGGTACATGGTACGTACCGAGTTGGGGATGGTGGCCACGTTCTGTATGACAAACCTTTGGCCGAACTCCCGCTCGAAGTTTTCCCGGGTATAGTCCCCGAAGACGTCCTGCCGGGTGGCCAGGAGACGCTGGGCGTTGGGGTCGCTCCTGGGCACGAACTCGATGATAAGCGAGCTGCCGATGCGGCTGAAGAAGCGGGCGAGCCGCTCCAGGGGCAGGTTGTTGGCGATGGCCAGGTGATGAATAAGGGCCAGGGCCAGCACCATGTCCGCCCGGCCCCGCTCCCAGAGGGGTGCCCTCTCCCGGTTCTCCCAGCCGATGCCCGGGCTGGGGTTGGTCAGGTCGAGCAGCAGCGGCAGCAGGTTGGTCTCGGCTCTGGCCTTCACCGTCTGGTAGTTAATCTCGACGCAGGCCGGGTCAATGTCAAAAGAGAGGGTCGGTATCCCTTTGTCGCTGGCAAGGCGGCTGAACAGGCCGGTGTTGGCCCCCATGTCCCAGACGCTAGCCGGTTTCACCCGGTCCAGAAAATCGCTGACCAGCTGCTTCTTGGGGTCGAGGGTCACCGCGCTGCGGCTGTCCTGGCTGGTGTAGTAATCGGCCCATGGGGTGCCCCGGGGCCGCCAGGTCAGCTTGCTGACCAGTGACTCCAGGCTGTCCACCAGGCCCAGGATGCCGGTACGGCTTATCTTATGGCTGACACTCTCCTGCCGCACCGGCTTTTTGGCGTAGCGCTTCTGGCTGGCGGCGTGCAGGTGAAGGTGAAGCAGCAGGTGGAAATTAAGGCGGCTGCGCCGGGGCAGCAACGAGCTGGCCAGGTCCAGCGGGATGCCGTCCAGGTACACCCGGAGCAGCTGGTTCAACCGTATGTCCCGGTAGCTCATCAGGGCCAGCGGGGCCAGAAAATGCTCGCAGTACTGGCGGTAGGCCCCCCACGGCTCGCCGGGGTGGTAGCCTTCGAAGGACAGGGTGTCGATAAGGACCGGTTTCCCCCGGTGGAACTGGATGTTGTAGGCGCTGCTGTCCTTCAGCGTCATGCCGAACTGGAGGGCCTGTTGCTGTATCGCCAGGGTGGTCAGGGCGGCGTCTTTGAGCTGCCCAAAGGCCCATTCGTAGGGGTAGGCAACGAAGGCGACCGGTTCCGGGCGGAGCACCTTGTAGGCCCCGTCGGCAGCGGGCTTAACGTTAACCTCTTCATGGGGGATGAGCTGGCCGGCGTCAACCAGCCTCTGGTACAGGCCAGACGCCATAAGCTGGTCGTAATGTTCCCGGTAGGTCTGGTTTACCTGGCGGTACAGCACCCCGTCTTGCCGGAAGAGAAAGCCGCTCGGGTCCCGGAACGAACCCGAAACTATCGTCTCAGTCACCGCTGCCTTTAGTCCTGGAGACGAGACTAACCAGAAAGGTCTTCACCTTGCGCCAGAATCCTTTGAGCAGGAAAAGGCCCCCCACCGTACTGGCGATGATGACCTGGATAATCAGGCTGCCGGTACCCAGGTCAATGTAAGCCGGGGCCCTGGTGAGGGCCAGGGGCAGCCAGGCTACGGAGAGTAACACCCCTGAAGCGGCCCAATTGGTTCGGGACTGTTTTGATGTCATTTGCTTTCTTATCCTCCTGGGTTGGGGTGGGGGAAGGCCATGTTTTTAAATTTTAGTCTAGCCCTGAACGCGGGGTGTTGTCAATGGACAAAGCTGCCGGAAAGGACGGGGGCCAGTTTAAAAGGCCGGATGACGGGCTGAACGACGCTCGCTAGCGCTCGTAGGATGCGAAGATAAAGTTCAGGTCATCCTGCAGGGCGGCCAGCTTATCCTGGGGGAAAAGTGCCTCATCAGCGTCCAACATCAGTTTCGTTTCTCCCTTGGCTGAACCTACCAGGTGTGCCCAGAGGCATTCCTGGCCGGCCTTGTCCCTGCCGGCCGATGTCTTGAAGGTCAGCGTGCCCCGGGCAATAAACGACGACGAGTCGGTAGGTGAAGAGTAGTTTTCCAGGTTAGCCTCGCCGAGTGTCACCCCCTGCTTGAGGGCAAAGTCTCTCACCTCATGGAAGAGTAGCTCGGGCTGAAGATTGCCGTAAGTCTTTCTGATTTGCATCTTTAGCTCTCCATCATGGTTAGTCTGGCGGCGGTCCGGTTCCCCCGCCTCCGGTTTAGCTTTAGTATATATAATAGACCTAATACTGATATTTGTCATCTCCTCCGGAAAACGACGGCGTTACTTTGGTGGCCGGTCTCTGTTGCTGCCTACTTGACAGTATGTTATACTTGGCTGACAGTGCAATACGCTACCAAGGGAAAGGGGTTTTAAGACTTGCCAGAGACTACCACCATAAAACAGCTTTTAGAGGCCGGGGCACACTTCGGCCACCAGACCAGCCGCTGGCACCCGCGCATGAAGCGCTATATCTTCACCAAGCGGAATGACATTCACATTATTGACCTGGAGCAGACCACCAGCTTGCTGGGCAAAGCCTGTGATTTCGTGCGTCAGTTGATCGCTGACGGGGGCCACATCCTTTTTGTGGGCACCAAGAAACAGGCCCAGGAGGCGATAGAGCAGGAAGCCAAACGTTGTGGTATGTATTATGTCAACCAGCGTTGGCTGGGGGGCACCCTGACCAATTTTGATACCCTCCAGACCCGCATGGACCATCTGGTCCGGCTGGAAGACCAGCAGGCCAGAGGGGGTTTCGGCCAGTTACCCAAAAAAGAGGCTCTCAAGATTGAAGAGAAAATCACTCGTCTTAACCGGCAAATGGGTGGTTTTAAGGAGATGACCAGTCTCCCCAGCGCCCTGTTTATCGTGGACCCCACCAAGGAGAGGATTGCCCTGGCGGAGGCCAAACGGGTGGGTATCCCGGTGGTGGCCATGGTGGATACCAACTGTAATCCCGAAGAGATTGATATACCTATTCCGGCCAATGACGATGCTATCCGCACCATCAAGCTGATATGCAGTAAAATCGCGGATGCGGTTCTGGAAGGTAAGAGTGGGGTAGCCGCCCCGGCCGCCGGGGAGGTCCCGGTAGAGGTCATGGCAGAGGCCACGGTTGATGGAGCCGGTGAACCGCCGGCTGCGTCCCTGGAAGAGGCATAGGACGGAGGACGGTTTTGGAGATATCGGTAGATAAAGTAAAAGAGCTGAGAGAAAAGAGCCAGGCCGGTGTTATGGAGTGCCGGAAGGCCCTACTGGAAGAGCAGGGTGATGTGGCGAGGGCCATGGAAAACCTCAAAAAGAGAGGGCTG
>JAZDIY010000041.1:0-3766 GCA_043804445.1 Chloroflexota bacterium
CACCGTGACCCGGATGTGGTCGCCGGGGACAATCTCGGTGTGGATGACCGGCGGGGTGTTGTCCCCGGTGTTGACGCGGGCGGAGAAGGGCTGGCCGACGGTGGAGCGGCGCAGGTAGCCGTCCCGGTAACCCCGGCGCACCCCTTCGGCTACCGCCTCATTGAGGTCACCGCCGGTAACGTGAGTCTCCTGGCCGATTTCCAGGAAGACCACCGCCGTGCCGCAGTCCTGGCAGAGAGGCAGGCGCTCCTCCCGGGCGATGGTGGCATTGGCGATGAGCTGTGCCAGCACCTCCCGGCCCAGGGGGGAGACCTCGGTATGCCCGGCCTTTTCCAGGGCGGCCAGCACGTCCTCACCCAGCTCGAAGTTGGCCTCCTGGCAGAGGCGGGCTACCGTATCGGTGATGGCGCCGGCGCTAATCTCTCTCATTCCGGTTTGTATTCTACCATGAAATATGGTGGCCCGCTAAATGGCCGGTAGTAGGGGCTAACCAGCCGGCGGTTTTGACGTTATAGATAGTGAACGGATTTTTAATGGGGGGTGCCATGAAGGATAAAACGCTGGAAGTCTTTCTGAAGCTGCTCTTCGGGCTGGGGGGCATCACCCTGCTGGTAACCGCTGGGGTGCAGCCCATGCTGGCTTCGGAACGGGTGCTGACCGCCTCCGTGGGGGCCATCGGGCTGGGGTGGGTGTTTCTCGGATGGGTACTTCCCCGGGCCGGAAAAGACAACCTGAAAGCGGTGCCCGCCGAGGTAGCCGCCCGGGAGCGGGCCGGCTAGCCGCCGGCGGACTTCATGGTGCTGACCAGGGCCTGTACCGCCCGGGCGGACCCGGCCAGGGCGACCTTTTCCTCATCGGTCAGCTCCAGCTCAATAATGTGCTCGATGCCGTTCCGGCCCAGTTTGACGGGCACGCTGATGACGGTATCTTTGAGGCCGTACTCCCCCTCCAGGGCGACGGTACAGGGGATAACCTGCCGGCGGTCCAGCAGGATGGCCTCGGCCATCTGCACCACGGCGGCGGAGGGGGCGTAGAAGGCGCTGCCGGTCTTGAGCAGCTCCACGATTTCACCGCCGCCGTTGACGGTGTGGGCCACCAGGCGGCGGATGGTCTCCGGGGGCAGCAGCTCGGTGAGCGGCCGGCCCGCCACGGTGCAGAGGCGAGGGATGACCACCATGTTCTGGCCGTGCTCCCCCAGCACACAGCTGGTCACGTCCCTCACCGATACTGCTAGCTCGGCGGCGATGAAGCTGCTTAAGCGGGCCCCGTCTAGGGCCCCGGAGAGGCCGATGACCCGCCGGCGGGGGAAGCGGCTGGTTTCCAGGGCGAGGCAGGTCATGGCGTCCACCGGGTTGGTTACCATGAGGATGATGCTGTCCGGCGAGTGGCGGGCCACGCTGGCCACCACCCCGGTGATGATTTTCATGTTGGTGAAGAGCAGGTCGTCGCGGGTCATGCCCGGCTTGCGGCTGGCCCCGGAGGTGATGATAACCAGGTCCGAGCCGGCGGTCTCCCCGTAGTCGTTGGTGCCGGTGATGGGGCTGTCGAAGTGGAGGACGGGGGCGGACTCCCGGATGTCCAGGGCCTTGCCCTGGGGCAGGCCGGGGACGATGTCCACCAGCACCACCCCGGCGTAGCCCTTCTCCACCAGGCGCTGGGCGCAGGCGGCCCCCACGTTGCCGGCCCCGATGACGCTGACCTTGTTCAAGCCGCTTTTCAAGGCTTCTCTCCTTAGCTTTGCAGTCTGGCGATGACGGCCTCGGCGACCTGGGCGGTGCCCACCACCTGGGCGGACGGTGCCCCGGGCTTCATGTCGTAGGTGAGGCTTTTGCCCTCGGCGATGACGGTGGCGATGGCGGCCTCCAGCCGGGCGGCGGCCTCAGCCTCCCCCAGGTGGCGCAGCATCAGTACCCCGGAGAGCATGGTGGCGATGGGGTTGACCTTGTTCTGGCCGGCGTACTTGGGGGCGCTGCCGTGGGTGGGCTCGAAGATAGCGGCCCCGTCACCCAGGTTGGCCCCCGGGGCCAGCCCCAGACCCCCCACCAGGCCGGCGCAGAGGTCGGAGACGATGTCCCCGTAGAGGTTGGGCAGCACCAGCACGTCGAACTGCTGCGGCCGCCGCACCAGCTGCATGCACAGGTTCTCCACGATAACCTCCTCGAACTGGACATCCGGATAGTCCCCGGCTACCTGCCGGGCCACCTTCAGGAACAGGCCGTCGGAGAACTTCATGATGTTGGCCTTGTGTACGGCGGTGACCTTCCGGCGGTGTTCCCGGCGGGCGTAGTCGAAGGCAAAGCGGACGATGCGGCGGCTGGCCGTCTCGGAGATCATCTTCAGGCTAAAAGCGGCGTCGGGGCGGGCCACCGGGCCCCTGGCCTCGGTAATCAGCTCCAGCAGGCGGACTGTTTCCGGGGTGTCCCGGTCGAACTCGATGCCGGCGTAGAGGTCCTCGGTGTTCTCCCGGACGATGACGATGTCCACGTCCCGGTAGTGGGTGGGGGCCCCGGTGTATATCTTGCAGGGGCGGAGGCAGGCGTAGAGGTCCAGCCGCTGGCGCAGGGCCACGTTGACGCTGCGGAAGCCGGAGCCTACCGGCGTGGTCACCGGCCCCTTGAGGGCCACCCGGTTCTTACGGATGGATTCCAGCACGGCATCAGGGAGGGGGGTGCCCAGCTTCTCCTGGGCGGCGCTGCCAGCCTCGGCCAGCTCCCAGCGGAAGCTGACCCCGGTGGCCTCCAGCACCCGCCGGGCGGCCTCGGTGACCTCCGGCCCGGTGCCGTCGCCCCTGATGAGGGTAACCGTGTAAGTCATCCGCAATGTATCCTTTTGGTTTATAGTTTGAAGTCGCCGTGCTTCTGGATGTAGGGGATGAGCCCGCCTTCGTTCAGGATGTGGAGCATCACCTCGGGAATCCGGCCGGAGGTGAGGGTGCTGCCGCTGGTGGTGTCCCGGATGGTGCCGGCGGTCAGGTCCACCTCCAGCTGGTCGCCCTCGTTGATTTTATCGGTGTCGCAGATGAGCACCGGCAGCCCCAGGTTGATGGCGTTACGGAAGAAGATGCGGGCCACCGATTTGGCCAGTACGGCGCTCACCCCGGCCATCTTGATGACCAGCGGGGCGTGCTCCCGGGACGACCCCAGGCCGAAGTTGTTGCCGGCCACGATGAAGTCCCCGGCCCTGACCCGGCCGGCGAAGGTGGGGTCGGCGTCCTCCATGACGTGCTTGGCCAGCTCGGAGAGGTTGCTCCGCAGGTGGGCCAGCCGCCCGGGGACGATATGGTCGGTGGAGATGCTGTCACCGAATTTAAAGGCCCGCCCTTTGAGCACTACATCACCTCCCGGGGGTCGGTGATTTCGCCGGTGAGGGCGGTGGCCGCGGCGGTGGCCGGGCTGCCCAGGTAGATAAAGGCCTTGGGGTTGCCCATGCGCCCCTGGAAGTTGCGGTTGGCGGTGGACAGGCAGGCCTCGCCGTCGCCCAGGGCCCCCTGGTGCAGGCCCAGGCACGGCCCGCACCCCGGCGGCAGGATAATGGCCCCCGCCTCGATAAGGGCCTGGATGTAGCCCGCCTGCATGGCGTCCAGCAGCACCCGGCGCGAGGCCGGGGCCACCACCAGCCGGGTGCCCGGGTGGCGCTGCCGCCCGCCCATGATGCCGGCGGCCACGGCCAGGTCATCCAGCCGCCCGTTGGTGCAGGTGCCGATGACCACCTGGTCAATCCGGGTGCCCTTGAGCTCACGGGCCAGGGCGGTGTTGTCCACGGTGTG
>JAZDIY010000042.1:0-2874 GCA_043804445.1 Chloroflexota bacterium
AAGGTGAGGCGGGCTACATCCTCATTAGGAGCGTAAACGCCAAAGACACCGCACGCTTCGTGCAAATTTAGCTCCTCCTACTGGCTATCCCCACCCCCCTGATTCTATTGTAGCCCACACCGGTCGCCGGGTCAAATCGGCACGGCCCAGAAATCAGCCGCTAAAGGCCCGCCCTGGCCTTGAGCCAGTCCAGGGCCACGGTTACCGCTCTCTCATCCTGCCGCAGGCTGTGGCCGGTACCGTCGATTATCTCCAGCTGCTTGGGCTCCCCGGCCGCCTCGTAGAGGCGGTGGGCATTACTGACGTCGATGACCTCGTCGGCACTGCCGTGCACCAGCAGCAGCGGCCGGGGGGCGATTTTGGCCACGTGCTTGATGGCGGCCGTCCGCCGGAAGCCGTCCAGCCACGCCTCGGTGGACGGCGGGAACTTCCGGTCGGTGATGAGCCCGATGCTGCGGAAATAGTCCACGATAGACTGGGTATCATATTCTTCCACAAAGTTATTCTCGGCCGGGCAGGCACAGGCCGCCACCCCGGCCACCCGGCTGTCCGCCGCCGCCACGGTGATGGCCACCGCCGCCCCGGCGCTGAAGCCGAGCAGGTAGGTGCGGTCGTGGTCCACCTCGGGGACCACCGCCAGGTAATCCAGGGCAGTCCGCAGGTCCCGGGTCCAGCCCAGCATATCCAGGTCCCCGTCGCTGTCACCGGTACCCCGGAAGTTGAACACCATGGCCCCCAGCCCCTGGCCGGTAATCCGCTCCGCCAGGGCCGGGTAGCCGCCGTCCTCGCCGGTGGACTCCTGCCCGGGGATACCGTGGCAGAGGCAGACCACCGGGTAAGACCCCTGGTCACCCCCCCCCGGCAGGTAAAGGTTACCCATCAGCCTTAACTCATCCACGCTGAGACCAACGATTTTCTTGACCACCTGGCACCAACCTTAAATTTACTCTGACTCCGGCATTATAGCACAGGCCGCTCCGGCCCGGCCACCGGCCCCGCCTAAGGCAGCAGGGACTCGGCCAGGAACAGCCCCACCCCCGCCGCCAGGACCGCCAGCCAGGCACCCCGGCTCCAGTGCAGTATCTTGCCCCCGTCCAGGGGCCCGAAGGGCAACAGGTTGAAGACGGCCAGCCAGGTGTTAATCCGCGCCCCCAGGGCAAACACTACCCAGGCGGGATAGGCCAGGGCCAGCAGCAGGAACACCACCGCCAGGGAAAGGTTCATCACCGGCCCGACCAGTGAAATCAGGCCGTTCTTCCGCCCGGTCAGGGCACCCTGCCGGGGGTAAATCATCACCGCTCCGGGGGCGGCGAAGATAAAGCCGAAGAGGGACAGCCCCAGGGCGATGAGCAGGCCCGGCAGCCACATGGTGTACTCGGCAAAACAGCCGAAGCGGCGGGCCACGAAGCGGTGCCCCAGTTCGTGGAGCACGAACCCGGAGGAGACCCCGATGAGGGCCATAAAGAAGAAGACCACCAGACGCCCCGGCGACAGCAAGGCCTGGTACCCGCCGGCAAAAGCGATACCGAAGGCCAGGGCCAGCACCAGGGCGGAGACGGTTAAGTCCTTTAGCTCTTTCGGTTGCATCGGCAATACCAGTGTAGCTGACCATCCCCGCCAAAAGCAAGGATACTGATTTAGACATTGGCCGGTCAAAGTGGTTAAATAGATATTGAGGGCGGCACCTCCCGGAGCCACCCCATGGACGTGGCCAAGGAGCGCTACGCCAAAGGGGAGATAACCCGGGAGGAGTTCGAGCAGATCAAGAAAGACCTGGTCTAGCCCACCACCGCCGGACGGGAAGACTTTGAGCGAAGACCATCACCAGGTAACCATGAATGTCCCTCCGGAGGGGAGCGGCCACCTCAGCCCCGATAGCCGCCGCCCCCTGACGATGGCCCTGGCCATCGTCATCGTCATCATGGCCGCCGAGGTCATCGGCGGCTTCTTAAGCAACAGCCTGGCCCTGCTCAGCGATGCCGGGCATATGCTGGTGGACGGCCTGGCCCTGGGCCTGAGCCTGTTCGCCATCACCATGGCCCGCCGGCCGGCCACCTCCAGCCGCACCTACGGCTACCACCGTGTGGAGATCATGGCCGCCCTGGTCAACGGCACCACCCTGGTCATCATCTCCGTCTACATCTTCTACGAGGCCTACCAGCGGTTCTTGAGCCCCCCCCAGGTCCACACCCCCCTCATGCTGCTGATTGCCAGTATCGGGCTGGTGGCCAACCTGGCCGGGATGCTGCTCCTCAGGGGAGGCAGCCACGGCAGCCTTAATATCCGGGCCGCCTTCTGGCACATCATCGGGGATACCGTCTCCTCGGTGGGGGTGATTATCGGCGGCGTCATCATCGCCCTCACCGGCTGGTACGTGGTTGACCCCATCATCGCCGTTTTCATCGGGGTCATCATCCTGCTGGGGGCGGTGCGGGTGGTACGGGAGTCAGCCGATATCCTACTGGAGGCGGTGCCGCACCACATCCGGCTGGAGCAGGTGGTCGCCGCCATCAAGCAGGTGGCCGGGGTAGACGAGGTGCACGACATCCACGTCTGGACCATCACCTCCGGCCTGCACGCCCTGAGCGCCCACCTGCTCATCCAGGACCAGATGGTGAGCCGCAGCGCCGACATCGTGGCGGCGGTCAACCAGCAACTGGCCCGCCAGTTCAGCATCCAGCACACCACCCTGCAGCTGGAGTGCCAGAGCTGCGCCAGCGGCTGCGTCTGCGACCCCGGCCAGTAAACCGGCCGCGTCTACAGAGGTTGCCCACCGGCCTCAAGGCCGGGGAAATATTCTAAGGGGGTGCCATCATGGCCGTAAATCCCAACTGGGTCACCGACCCCGTCTGCAAGATGAAGATTAAGGCAGAC
>JAZDIY010000043.1:0-2057 GCA_043804445.1 Chloroflexota bacterium
TCCACCCTGGATCGACCCGGGACTCAAGGTGCTGATTCCAGCCATGGTCATCGTTTTCGTGTTGCTGGCCGTCAAGTTCGGCTCCTTTCAGGCCTATGTGCAACTCCTGAGCCGCCAGACCCATACCTCCTTCCTGCCCGCCCTGGGAGCCGTCTACGCCCTGGTGATGCTCATCTTTCAGCTTGGGCGTACAGTTCTCTGGGCCCGCTACCAGCCTTATCCTCCGGTTGCCGGGCCCTTGCCCCGTCTCACCGTCATCATCCCGACCTACAATGAAGGGGCCATGGTGGCAAAAGCCATCGCGGCCGTGGCGGCCTCCGATTACCCGGCCGACCGGATGGAAATCATCTGCATCGACGACGGCTCCACCGATGACACCTGGTTTTATATTAAGCAAGCCCAGCGGCGCTACCCCCACCTCCTGCGGCCCATCCGGTTTGCCGCCAACCGGGGTAAGAAAGAGGGGCTTTATACCGGATTCACCCGGGGCCGGGGCGAGGTCTTCGTCACCATCGATTCCGACAGCATCATCGCCCCGGATGCCCTGCGCCACCTGGTAGCCCCCTTGCTGCACGACGGGCTGATCGGGGCAGTGGCCGGCAACGTCAAGGTCTATAACCGCAACCAGAGTCTCATGGGCAAGATGCAGGGCGTGCGCTTCGTGAATCTGGACTACTTGCGGGCCTCTCAATCCCTTTACCGGGCGGTGGTCTGCACCCCGGGGTCGCTGTCGGCCTACCGGCGCACCGCCCTGATGCCGCACCTCACGGCCTGGCGGCGTCAGACCTTTCTCGGGGCGCCCTGCCACCACAGCGAAGACCGGGCCCTGACCAATTTTATCCTGCGGGGCGGCCACTACACCTATTATCAGCGGACCGCCCTGGTGTATACCCTGGTCCCTGAGACTTACCAAGGCGTGTGCCGGATGTACCTGCGGTGGGAGCGAGGCAACGTGCGGGAGTCCCTGGTCCAGTTGGGCTACCTGTTTACCCGGTACCGGGAGAAATATCGCCTCCTGCCCATCGTGGAATTCTTCCTGGCCCAGCTGGAATACCCCTTGACCCTGCTCTTCTTTGGGCTGCTGCTGGCGTCAGTAGTTGTCTATCCCCTGATCCTGATCAAACTCCTGGCCGCCCTGGGGGTGGTCTCCCTGCTCAACCTGGTCTATTACCTCTGGCTGGAGCGGGACCTGGAGTTTGTCTATGGCGTGATCTATAGCTACTATGCCTTCTTCCTGCTCCAGTGGATTTACCCCTACGCCTGCCTCACCGTGCGCAACCGGCACTGGCTGACGCGCTAACGCCGCCGGCCGGAGGAGACGAGGATGATTGGTATAAACATACCCGGTTTCAATGAGTTACGGCTAACGCACCTGGTCCTGGACTACAACGGCACCATCGCCGCCCATGGCCGGCTCATCCGCGGGGTGCCGGAGAAGTTGGAAGTCCTGGCCCACCGGCTGGCGATCCACATCTTGACGGCCGACACCTTCGGCACGGTTAGGGAACAGGTGTCGCCCCTGCCCGCCCACCTGATCGTCATTCCTCCGGGAGATCAGGCGCACGCCAAATGCGAATATGTCCGGCAGCTGGGGGCCGAACTGACGGTTGCCGTGGGCAATGGCCGCAACGACCGGCTCATGCTTAAAGAAGCCGCTCTGGGGATCGCCCTGCTCCAGGCGGAGGGCGCCGCGGTGGAGGCGCTGATGGCGGCAGACGTGGTGGCGCCGGACATCCTCGCTGCCCTGGATCTGCTGCTGGCGCCGGACGGCCTCATCGCCACCCTGCGGTCCTGAGCCAGCCCGGCGGGTGAACCAGTGGGGGGCCGGCAAGGAGTAACCCGGAGGTGTAGGAGATACGGCCTAAAGCTGCTATAGTAACAGGTGAAGGGCGCAAAAAAGACGTTTTAACCATTTACCAGGAAGAGACATGACCGAGAAGAGTTACAAGCCCTTGATGGAGCAGGTCCGAGCCGCCGGTTGAGCTGCTAAAGTTCCTCCCGGGGTTTTGGAGGAAATTTTGCAGGCTCTGCCCATCCAGTCGCATCCCGACCTGCTG
>JAZDIY010000044.1:0-2337 GCA_043804445.1 Chloroflexota bacterium
ATGAGCAAGCTCAAGGGTAACGTGCTCAACCCCCTGAAAATCATGGAGCAGTACGGCACCGATGCCCTGCGCTTTGCCCTCTCCACTGGCACTTCTCCGGGGAACGATATCAAGCTGGTCCCCTCCCGGCTGGAGGCGGGACGCAACTTCGCCAACAAGCTGTGGAACGCCGCCCGTTTCGTCATACGGGGTATGGAGGGTGGTACTTCCGGAGAGATGCAACGGGAACGGCTCCCCGTGGAAGACCGCTGGATTCTGTCACGGCTGAACCGCACCGTGGCCGAGGTCAGCCGGCTGATGGACGAGTTCCAGTTCGGCGAGGCCCAGCGGCACATCTACGATTTCCTGTGGGGCGAGTTCTGCGACTGGTACATCGAGCTGGCCAAAATCCGCCAGCGCACCGATGGTATGCTCTCGCCGGTGCCGGTGCTGGCCCACGTGCTGGAGACCTCGCTGCGCCTGCTGCACCCCTATATGCCCTTCCTCACCGAGGAGCTGTGGCAGCACCTCCGCCGCTACCGGCCGGACGGGATGCCGGAGGTTGAGTCCATCATGGTGGCCGACTATCCCCGGGCCGATGACAGCCTGGTTGACCCGGAGGCGGAGCGGGTGGTGGCCGCCGTCATCGAGGCGGTGCACGCCATCCGTAACGTGCGGGCGGAGCACCGAGTGGCCAGCCACCAGTGGATTGAGGCCCGTATCTACGCCGGTGAGTTTACCGGGGCGGTAGCCCCTTATGCCGAGGCCATCCAGACGCTGGCCCGGGTGAAGCCGGTGGCGTTCGGCAAAAGCCGCCCGGCCGGCACCTCGGAGCAGGGGGACATCATGCTGGCGCTGAAGGACAGCGAGGTGGTGATACCCCTGGCCAGTATGGTGGACGTGGCGGCGGAGCGCCAGCGGCTGCAGCAGGAGATTGACCAGTACCGGGCCGAGGTCGCCCGCCTGGCCGCCAGGCTCCAGGACCGGGCCTTCCTGACCAAGGCCCCCGCCGAGGTTATCGAGAGGGAGCAGGGCAAGCTGGCCGAAAGGCGGGACCGCCTGGAGCGGATGGAGCAGCAGCTCAACCAGCTCCCGGGCTTAAAAGGCTAGTATCCCATCAGGTAAATAACTATATACATTATCCTTGAGTTGTGGCAATATCCGGGGAGAACGTGGTTGAAATCTCCGTTCCTAGCTAAGCGGTTGCCCATCCCCCTGACCCTCTTCCCAATGGGAAGGGGGAGTTAAGTAAAAGAGAGGGGGCGGTACCCCCTCTCTAAAATCTCTTCCCCTTCTCCTGTCAGGAGAAGGGGATTAAAAGGGGATGAGGTAGTTATCTAAGTATTAGTCCCAGGCCAGGTAAGGGGCCAGCCCGGCCGCTCGCAGCTGCTGGAGGGCCTTCTTGGTATCACTGGCCACCCGGGCCCGGTCACACTGTTTCAGGCGGTACTTGAACAGCCAGTAGGTGAACTCCTTCAACTCGGTGAGGCTGATGGACCTGAGGTGCGCGTAGCCCCTCTCCCGCCGGAAGCGCTTCAGCAGCACCGTCCGGGTGGCCCCGTAGATACGCCGGTACACCTCGGGGGTATCGTCGTGCTCATCATAGTAGCCCAGGCCCCGCCGCTCCTTGCGCACCTCCTCGTACACCGTCAGCAGCAGGGCCTCCTCCACGGTGATACCGTAGAAGTAGTTGAGGTACTGGTGGTACTTCACCCCGCCGATAAGCTCCTGGAACTGGGGGGTGCTTAAATCCAGTGGCGGCCGTCCGTGAAAAAGGAGGTCAGCCTGCTCCGCCCGGGGCAGCTGCCCGGCTACCGTTCCGCACAGGCGCTCCGCCAGCAGCAGCCAGTCGAAGGCCTCACCGGCGATGAGGTAGCGGTAGTGGCGCCCGTCGTAAATCTCCTCGGCCATGGTCCAGCGGCGGATAGCCTCCAGCAGGGCCAGGTACCAGTGCCGGCCGGCAGCGATAGCCTCAAGCAAGTAGCCAATGGCCTCATCGTCCGGCACTGTCACCGGCACGGGACACTCCCCGGCGGGGTCGGCCACCAAATGGCATGACGGTGATATTCGGCTCATGGTGTTAATCCATCCTGGTCAACTCACGGTTCAAGGCGCCGATGAGTTCAGCGGTGGGCCGGGTATTGAGGATATCAGCGGCCTGGCACCAGCCCCGCCGGGCGACGCCAACGCCGAAGCGCATCAGGGCCAGGTGCTCGGCGGCATGGGCATCGGTGCTGATGACCATCCTGACGCCCATCTCCCGGGCCCGGGAGACATGGGTATCCTTCAGGTCCAGCCGGCTGGGCATGGCGTTGATTTCCATGATAGTCCCCCTCCTAGCGGCCGCCCGGAAGACCG
>JAZDIY010000045.1:0-6848 GCA_043804445.1 Chloroflexota bacterium
AGCTGCCGTTATAGCGGTGGCTGATGGTCTCATAGCTCGGGTCGGGCGGCGTTACCAGGCCCGCCGAGATGACATCCTGCCCGAAGTACTTCAGGGAGTTGAGGGCGGTGCCCCCCGGGTAGACCGTAGCCACCCCGGCCATATTGAACCCGGCCACCCTCCCGCCCAGATAGGCGTTGGGCCAGACGGGGGTCAGCCGGCACTCGCTGTAAACGAAATCAGGGGCCTCGGCCACGTCACCGCAGGCGTAGACACCGGGGTAGCTGGTGGCCATGTGGTGGTCCACCACGATGCCCCGGTTCAGCTTGATATCCGTCCCCTGGGCCAGCCCGGCCCGGGGGCGCACCCCGATGGCCACCACCACCAGCTCGGAGGGAAGCCGGCGCCCGTCGTCCAGGGTCACCCCGGCTACCTTATCCCCGCCCGGGCCGCCGTTGATGGCCGCCACGGTATGGCCGGTAACCAGGCCCACCCCGGCCTGCCGCAGGGCCGCTTCCTCCCGGGCCGAGGTCTCCTCGTCCAGCATCATGTTCAGCAGGCGCGCCTTCATCTCCACCACGGTGACGGCCACCTGCCGCTTGGACAGGGCCTCGGTGACACTCACCCCGATGAGCCCGCCGCCGATGACCACCGCCCGCCTCACCCGGTAAAGGTACTGGCTGATGGCCCTGGCATCGTCCAGGCGGGTAAAGGTAAACACGCCCCCCAGGCCGATACCGTCCATCGGGGGCACGATAGGCAGGCCGCCCGTGGCCAGCAGCAGCTTCTCCCAGGTGATGACCGGTCCGTCAGCCACCTCCGCCAGGTGCTGGCCGAGGTCCAGCCGGGCCACCTCGCTGCCCAGATAGGTCTCGATGTGGTGCTGCTGGTAAAAATCGGCCGGCCGGTAGAGCATCCGCTCCAGGGAACAGCCGGTGGCCAGGTACTCCGCGATAAGGGGACGGGAATAGGCGGGGTAAGGCTCGTCGGAGACGATAGCCAGCGTCCCCGCCCGGTCCGCCTGGCGGATGGCCTCCGCCGCCCCGATGCCCCCGGCCGAGTTACCGATAACCAGATACTTTATCTTGATTTTCTTGACCATGCTGCCTTTAATAATGCACCGGCTGGCTAGCTGTCCGGTAGGGCCAGCCTCAGGAAATTACGGTACAGCCGGAGGCCGAACTCCCCGCTCTTCTCCGGGTGGAACTGGGTGGCCACCAGGTTGCCCCGGGCCAGCACGCTGCAGAAGGGGAGGCCGTAGTCCGTCTCGCCAATCACCGCCGCCCCGTCGTCCGGCACGGCGTAATAGCTGTGCACGAAGTAAAAGTTGGCCCCGTCGGGGATGCCGGCCAACACCGGGTGGGCCGCTTTCTGCGTCACCTGGTTCCAGCCCATGTGCGGGATCTTCAGGCCCGCCGGCAGCCGCTTCACCCGCCCTGGGACGATACCCAGGCACGGGTGCCCGCCGCCCTCCTCGGTGCTCTCCAGCAGCACCTGCAGCCCGAGGCACACCCCCAGGAAGGGCCGCCCCTCGGTGATATACCGGGTGAGAGGCTCAATCAGGCCCAGAGCACGCAGGCTGTTCATGGCATCGGCGGCCGCCCCCACGCCGGGCAGGATGACCGCCCGCGCCGCCCGTAAATCATCGGGACGGCTGCTGATGCTGGCCCGGTAGCCCAGCCGGGCAATAGCGTTGGCCACGCTGCGCAGGTTACCGGCACCGTAATCAACCAGGACGATGGCCCCTTCTGTCTCAGTCAACTCCCTCACCTCAGTCGGAAACATTAATCCGGTCCTAACCATATACTAGCGCCTCGTTGGGGCAGTTGGCTACACAGACCGGCACCTCTTCCCCCGGGCACAGGTCACACTTGGCTATCTTGCCCCGGCCGGTATCCTGCCGGATGGCCCCGTAGGGACAGGCCAGGATACAGGTCCAGCAGCCGCAGCACTTCGCCTCGTCCACGGTGACCACCCCGCTCGCCGGGTCTTTGCTCAGGGCCCCGGTGAGACAGGCATAGACACAGGCCGGTTCGTCACAGTGGTGGCACTGCACGGAAAAAGAGAGCGGTTTCTTTTCCTCAACCCATACCAGCGCCGCCGGGCGGCGGGCCGCCCGTTTGAAGGTCTTCAGAATATCCTGCGACGGCGAGTGCTGCACCTGGCAGTACACCTCGCAGAGGCGGCACCCCTGACAGACCTCTTCCTTGATACTGATGTGCTTCATCACGATTATCCGTTCTTTTTTTCCGGCCACCGCCCGCCCTGCCGCCCGCCGCAATAACCGGAAAGCGGTTGCCGATGTCATATTATACCGCAGGTAACCCACCTTGTCAATACTTTCCCTAAAATAAGGCTAATTTTTGAAATATCAGGCGGGCCAGGCTATGTAGTAAGAATTTTTTTAGCGGCAATCCAGTAACATTAAATGGCCATATAACCCCTGTCATTAGGGTACATTACCCGGCCCGGATTGTTGAACTCAGGCCGGAAAAACAGTATGATAGTTCCGGCGGTAAACGGCGGCGTTAATGACCCCGCCTCTCGTGGCAAAGACGTCATGCCCAAATCACCGATGTCGCCCCTCGCTAGGATAGGAGAAACAGTAGCTACGGAAGTACTGGCACCGCCGGTCGGTTTACGCTCATTACCCCGAAAACAGGTCATGATCACCTTTGCCGGGGTGATGCTGGCCATGTTTCTGAGCTCGCTTGACCAGACGGTGGTCGGTACGGCCATGCCCCGCATCATCAGCGACCTGGGGGGCTTCACCGAATACACCTGGGTGACTACCGCCTACATCATTACCTCGGCCGTTACCATACCCATTACCGGCAAGCTAACCGATATGTACGGGCGCAAGTCCTTTTACCTCGGCGGCCTGATAATCTTCGTGCTGGCATCGCTCTTTTGCGGTTTGAGCAACACCATGAACCAGGTCATCCTCTTCCGGGGCGTGCAGGGCATCGGCGCGGGCGTGATGATGGCCAATGCTTTCACCGTGATTGGTGATATTTTCCCGCCTGCGGAACGCGGTAAGTATCAGGGGTTCATGAGCGGGGTATTCGGCCTCTCCTCGGTTATCGGACCAACGCTGGGGGGGTATCTCACCGATAGTCTGTCCTGGCACTGGGTATTTTTCGTCAACATCCCGCTGGGCCTGCTTATCATTCTCCTGTTTATCTTTTTCTTCCCCAACTTCCGCCCGGACAACCTGAAGCACCACATTGACTACCCGGGACTAACCCTGCTGATATTGACCGTGGTACCGATGCTGCTGGCCCTTTCCTGGGGTGGTATCGAGTATGCCTGGGGCTCTCCACAGATAGCGGGGATGTTCGTTTTCTCCGCGGTGATGCTGGTCCTTTTCATCTTCGCCGAAAGCCGCAGCCGGGAGCCTATTCTGCCCCTTTCCCTCTTCAAAAACCGCATCGTGGCCGTTTCCGAGCTGGTGATATTCTTTACCGCCGTCGGTATGTTTGGCGGTATTATCTTTATCCCCCTTTTCTTCCAGGGCGTACTGGGGGCGACGGCGACCACCAGCGGTAATTTCCTGACACCGATGATGCTGGGCATGGTGGCCGGTAGTGCCATCTCCGGCCAGCTACTCTCCCGGGCAGGAGGGCATTATAAGCTTCTGGGAGCGGTAGGGATAGCGTTCACGGGGTTGGGTCTGGCACTACTTTCCCGTATGACCACGGCAACCACCTACGGCGGCGCCATGGTCAACATCATCATCACCGGTTTTGGCCTGGGGATTACCATGCCCCTCTACACCATAGCGGTGCAGAATGCAGTGCCCTACAGCGTGCTGGGTGTCGCCACCTCTTCCACCGCTTTCTTCCGCTCCGTGGGCGGCTCAGTGGGCCTGGCGGTACTCGGCTCGGTAATGAACCACCGCTTCGTGCTCGGGCTTAGCGCGGGTCTGCCGGCGGCTGTCAAGGCCATGATACCGGCGGCGCAACTGGACGCCATGGCCCAGAACCCCCAGGTCCTGATGAGCCCGGAGGCCCAGGTACAGCTGCGGGGATGGCTGGGCCAGGCCGGTCAGGGGGACGCCCTCTTTCAGCAGGTATTACAGGCACTGCGCGGGGCACTGGGCTCGGCCCTGTCAGAGGTATTTCTAGTCGCTTTATTGGCGGTAGTAATTGCCTTCCTGGTTAACTTCTTCATCGAGGAAATCCCACTGCGCAAGCAGCATAGTGCTGGTCCCGCCCCACCCGGGAAGGATTAGAACCGGCTGTTGAGCCCGGTGTTCTCTGGAGTACCGCCATCGTTAATCTAGCCGATAGGGAGAGAAAAAGAAGTTGATCTGGGTGATGCTGGGTTTTATCGGTATTTTCGTAGGCGCCTTCGGTACGCTGATCGGTGCTGCCGGTGGCTTTTTACTGGTGCCCATTCTCCTGTTTCTCTATCCCCAGGAAGCCCCCGCCAACATCACCAGTATCACCCTCACCGTAGCTTGCTTCAACGCCCTGTCCGGCTCCATAGCCTACGGGCGTCTCCGGCGCATTGATTATCGTTCCGGTCTCCTGTTTTCGCTGGGCAGTGTCCCCGGCGCCGTCATCGGCACCAGTATCACGGCTTTCCTCAGCCGGGGCATATTCCAGACCATTTTCGGCGCCACCCTCCTCCTGGCGGCAGGTTACCTGATAGTACGGCCCGGGATAAGATACAGCGCCGGCGCGGTCCAACCGGGGCACACCTGCCGGCAAATGACCGACGCGCAGGGTAACGTTTCTAGCTACTCATTCAGCCGGGCCAAGGGGATAGCCATTGCTTTTGGGGTGGGGTTGATTTCTGGTCTGCTCGGTATTGGCGGTGGCATCATCCATGTCCCGGCGCTGACGCAGCTGCTGGCTTTCCCCACTCATATTGCCACGGCCACCTCTCACTTTGTCCTGGCCATCACTACCTTTGCCGCGGTGATGACCCACCTAGTGTCGGGGGTATTTACCGAGGGTGTTCGGCGAGCGGCGGTACTGTCTGCCGGGGCTATCATCGGCGCCCCGTTCGGGGCCCGGCTGTCGCAAAAAATCTCGGCGACCTGGATTATCAGACTGCTGGCCGTCGGCCTGGCCACGGTAGCCATTCGGTTGCTCATCGCCCCGTTCTAGTGTCCCCACCAATCGAGACCAGATACCCTAGACCAAGGCCAGCGACTTTCTGACTTCCAGGTAACGGCGGACTACCATGGTCAGACTGACACCGGCAATTACCAGGTTACCGAACATAACCATAACAAACTGGGTTACGGTCTGTCCGCCGAGGCTATTGACAATATCCCACAGAGCATGCAGTAAAATCGCTATAATGAAGGCGCCGATGACATTCCAGTTTATTACCGCGTGTCCCTTGCGTTCCCGTTCACGCCAGAGTACCGCACAGACAAAACCGGTCCAGGCGGCGTGCCCGGCCGGGGACAGGAAACCCCGAATAATCAGCACCTGCTGCAAAACATTGATATCCCCCCGGGACTGGAAAAAAGAGACCAGACCGTAGCCCATCGTCTCAAGAGCGGCAAAACCCATGCCCGCCGCGATCCCGAAAAGCAGCCCATCGGCCTCATGCCGATAACGCCAGCCAATGTACATGATAACCGGGAATATCAGCTTAACGCTTTCTTCAATCAGGCCCACCCCGAACAGACCTAATATACTGGCATTGCGTAAAGTCCCGTATTCGAGAAGCCCCGCGGCGACCAGGCCCAGAACCCCGCCGACGATGAAGCAGGTCGTCAGCAGGGGCATCGATATTTCTCTCAGTCTTACGTGTTCGTAGAAATAGACGACAAAGACCACGGGCACGATAAAGGCACCCAACAGAATAACGGTAGGAAAAAAGTTGGGGTTCCCGGTTATCCTGAGGGCCTGCTCACTGGCAATAAAGAGCACTATGCCAACCAGTAATATCTGTAACCAGGGCTTGATAAATTTCATTTCTGTTAGCCTCCACGGTGGGAGGGAGAGGGCTCGAACCTCTGACCTCCGGCGCGTAAAGCACCCCGGATAAAAGGCAGAGGCCGCTCGCCCCCTTTCTGGCCTATATTATGTCTGAGCCATTGTTTAAGTCAATATTTTAGACTAAAACGGGGGAGCCGATACGGCTCCCCCGGTCTTTATTATCGTTATCTACTGCTAAAGCAGCTGCCCAGAATAAAGGCTTTATCCCCTATTTGACGGTCACCTTCAGGGTCAGTGTCCACGCGTCCTTCTCGCCACCTTCCCACGGCCGGCTGTAGCCCATCGATATAGTGGTGGTGCCCGGTTCCAGGGAGTTGAAGACCCAGACATCCTTACCCGGGGCGCCAGCCAACGGGGCACTGCCGCTGGCCTGTGGCTCAACAAAATTGTGTGATTCCTGCTCGATAACTGACGGGTTGCTTATTACGGCTGGCCCGGCCCACTGGAACCCCGTCGTCGGGTTAGACCCCAGGCTGATAATTAAGGAACCGGGCGGTACCAGTTCAACATCCTTAACCATATGATTATTCGACATGAATTCATCGGTCGAGATTTCTATCAGGACAGCTTGCTGCCCTCCATGCAGGGGTGGCACTGGTGGTGTTAGCGGCTCTGCCGACCTGCACCCGAGAGCCAGCACCGGCAGCAGGAGAACCGCGAGCAGACTAACGATGAGTGCTTTTTTCATGGCTTATCTCTCCTCTCAACATCATTTTCTTATTACCAAAATATATAACGAAGAATGGCAAGTTTGGTTAGCCCGTGATGGGCAGAATGTTTGAAATTCCAGCGGGGCGATATACCAGCGGCATCCGGCTTACTGCGGAGCAAGACAACCAGGAGGTCCGGACATCTCTTCCAGTCTCAATGGTGGGCGGTACTGTACAATAGACAGAACTAAAACCT
>JAZDIY010000046.1:0-3369 GCA_043804445.1 Chloroflexota bacterium
TTGAATTGAAGACATCGCTCCCACGCATCCCGAAATCTATTGGGCCAACTGCCGGGATAGCAGTTTTTCTTATGCCAAATATACTCTTCGGTCCAGAGCCATCCTTGTTTCCTCATTTCGAGAATAAGTTCGATGACGTAGGTTTGACGCTCTCCATTAACCGCTCGTTCTTTAATATTCAAAATGAATGTGCCGTTGGGTCTTAACACGCGTTTAAGCTCGCTCGCTATGGGTAAGAACCAGTCAACGTATCGCTCGACGGGTACTCCAGTGTACGTGGATTTACGATTGTCTGCGTAGGGGGGAGAGGTAAAAATTAAATCAATGCACTCAGCTGGATAGCTTTTAAGGATTTCTAAGGAATAGCCCCTTTTAATCGTATCTATCTCAATCATAGCAGCAATCTCCGGTCATCTATCATAGCGGCCTATCTGCTGGCCACGGCCACGCTGGGGAAATAGAGGGAGGGGGTTTGGAGCATACCGCCCACCCACCGGGCGTCATCGCCCACGGCGGCAATCTCCTTTAGCAGCGGGTAGATGTTCCCCGAGACCATGGTATTCTTCACCCTGCCTACTATTCTACCACTTTCTATCTTGTAGCCCAGCAGGACGTTGCCGCTGAAGTCACCGCCCAGGATGTTGCCCTGGTCGGCCCCCATGAGCTGCTCGATGACCAGGCCCTCCTTGATATCGGCCACCATCCGCTCGAAGCTGGTATCCCCCGGGGCGATGATGATGGTGCTGGGGGCCGGGGCGGGCAGTCCCCCCCGGTCCCGGCTGCCGTTGCCGGTGCTGCGGGTGCCGGCCCGGGCGGCGGTCTGCAGGTCATAGTAGAAGCCGGCCACCATGCCCCGCTCGATGAGGGGGGTGCGCTGGCTGGGGACGCCCTCGTCGTCGCCGGGGCGGCTACCCGGCCGGTAGCCGATGGTTGGGTCGTCGCAGAGCGATAGCCTGGTATCAAAGACCGTCTGGCCCCGTTTCTGGCCGATGGGGGAGGCCCCCTCCAGCACCGTCTTGCCGTTGAAGGCGGCCAGCAGCGGCATGACCAGGGCGCTGGCCACGCCGTGCGGGGTGAAGACCACCGGCAGGGAGCGGCTGGGTACGGGGGCCTGCTGCCGGGCCCACTCCAGTTGCCGGAGCACCACCTCGGTGATGGGCCCGGTATCAGTGATGGGGTGGCCGGAGGACTGGCCCTCCCCCACGAAGAGCATGTCGGTGCCGTGGATGAGGCTGCCCTCGATGCCCAGGCTGAAAGAGCTCTGGCGGTAGCTGGTCTCCCCGCCCCGCGAGTTGATGAGGCGGACGGAGGCGGTGGCCTTGCTGACGCCGGCCTCGCAGATGATATCGGGGGTGTGCCCCCGGACGGCGCTAATCATGGTCTCCCCGAGCTGAACCATGGTCTCCAGGGGGACTTTCTCCACCTCGGGGTCAAAGGTCGCCACCGGGGGGTAGGCGGTCAGGGTGGGGAACTGGAAGCGGGCTTCCGTGCCGAAGCGGGCGGTCTCCACGGCGGCCTGCACCAGCCCCTCAACATCGTCCGGGTCGGTGCTGGTGGCGTAGCCGAGCCGCCCGTCCCTGACCAGGCGCAGGGCCACGCTGCGGCTCTGCTTGCTTTGCAGGTGCTTGAGGCGGTTGGTCTCGAACTGCACCGGGGTCTCCTCGCTGGTGACCAGGAAGACCTCGGCCTCGCTGGCCAGCTTTTTGGCCCGCTCCAGGATGATTTCTATCACTACTGGCCTCCCACCAGGCACCGGCGGATTCTGATGTGGGGGCTGCCGTTGGAGACGGGCAGGGGCATCTGCCCCGCCTTGCCGCAGCCGCCCCCCTGGTTCATGTCCAGGTCGTTGCCGATGGCGTCGATGTGCTCCAGGGTGGCGAAGACGTTGCCGGTGAGCACCACCGGGCGCAGGGCCTCGGCCACCTTGCCGTTGCGTATCATGTAGGCCTCGCCCGCCGAGAAGGTGAACATCTCCATGCTGGTGGTGCCGCCGTACCAGTTCTTGGCGTAGATGCCTTCCTTGATGTCGGCGATGATATCGGCGAAGGCGGCCTGGCCCGGCTCGATGTAGGTATTGCTCATGCGCACGATGGGCGGGTAGCGGTAGCTCACCGCCCGGGCGTTGCCGGTGGGGTTTTCCCCCATCCTGGCGGCGGTCTCCCGGGAGTGGAGCCGCCCCACCAGCCGCCCCTCCCGGATGAGGTAGGTCTTGGTGGCGGGGGTGCCCTCGTCGTCGTATTTGTAGCTGCCGCGCAGCCCCGGGATGGCGGCGGTATCCACGATGTTCAAGCCAGGGCTGCCGAACTGCCGGCCCAGGGTCATCACCTGGCGCAGGCGGTCGTTCTCGTAGACGAAGTCGGCCTCGGACAGGTGCCCGAAAGCCTCGTGGACGAAGACCCCGGCCAGCACCGGGTCCAGCACCACGGTGTACTCCCCGCCCCGGGCCCGGGGCGCCGAGAGCAGCGCCACTGCCCGCCGGGCCATCTCGGCCACCTGGCTGTGCAGACCCTGGATAGCCCCGTAGTCCCCCCGGCTGCCCAGGCTCAGCCCCACCTGCTGTACCTCGCCGCCGTCGGCGGCGATGGCCGCCAGGCGCAGGGTGATATCGGCCCGCTCCTGCTGGAGGTGGCTCCCCAGGGAGTTCAGGAAGACCGTCTGCTTCTGGCCGTCACCGTAGCCGATGACCGAGGTCTGGAGCTGGGGGGTGCCCCAGATGATGTCGTTGTACTCGTCCATCTGGGCCTTCTTCTCGGCCAGGGAGATATCCACCGGGCAGTGGCCGGTCTCCGCCGGCACCGTGTCCACCGCCGGGGCCACCGGGGCCAGATGGCTGGTCTCGTGGCCCACCAGCCGGGCCTGCTGCACCGCCTGCTCCACCCGGCCGGGCAGGTCATCAAAGCTGTTGAAGCTGACGAACCCCCAGCCCCCTTTGACCAGGGCCCGCACGTTCCCCCCCACGGCGGTGGCCTTGCCGATGGACTCCAGCTCCCGCCCCCGGTAGGTGATGTGGCTGGTACGGCTGGTCTCCAGGCGGGCCTCGATGTAGTCGGCCGCCGACCGTCGCAACAGGCCGGTCAGCTGCTGGGTGGTGGCTTCAATATCCGTCATCAGGGTTTTTACCTTGCTCATTTAGTTTAGCCGGGCACCAAAAGGGTTGTCAATTCGGCGGCTTGTATTTTCCCGCCGGGTGGGGTATGCTGGGTAACAAAAGAATAAGCCACCCGGGGCCGCCCGAAACGGTTCGGGCGCATTGGAGAGCAAGTCGGTGCGAGTCCGACGCAGTCCCGCCTACTGTAACCGGTAGACCGTCGGCCGGAAGCCAGAACGCCGGAGCTCCGGGTATCCGGGAAACCTCCGCGGAGAAAGGGG
>JAZDIY010000047.1:0-2751 GCA_043804445.1 Chloroflexota bacterium
CCCGGTGGTCTTGTTCCAGGATGTCATTCCATGCCTCTTCGAAGTGTCGCCGATGGAACCCCCAAAGCCGCGCTGATCATCCTCCAGCTCTCCCCGCCCTCCCGCCGGCGCCGTACCTCCTCGGTGTCCACCTGGTGGGCCCGGGGACGGCCCAAGCGCTGGCCGTTGGCCCTGGATCGGGCCATCCCTTCCCGGGTACGGCGGCAGATCTCTTCCCGCTCCTGCTCGGCCAGGCCGGCCAGCAGGGCGGCGACGCCACGGCCGATAGGGGTGGTGGTGTCCACTCCCTGGGTGACGAAGACGAGGGCCACCCCGAGCTGCACGAGCTCGTGCATGGCCAGCACGCTGTTGACCAGGGATCTACCGAACCTGGAGGCGCTCCAGGCCAGCACCGCATCCAGCTCCCCCCGGCGGGCGGAGGCCAGCAGCGTGTCCAGGGCCGGACGGCTGGCCTTGGCGCCGCTCACTCCGTGGTCCACGTACTGGGCCACGACATCCCAATCCCGCATCGCCGCGAATCGCTCCAGCTCCGGGAGCTGATTTTCAGAGTGCTGATCGGCGGTGGAGACCCGGAGGTAAAGGGCGGCGCGCATCAGCACACCCCCTTCACACCCTTCCCTTTGAGCCCCAGCCTCAGCACCTCCAGCGCCTTGCGGTTTTCCCCCTTGTCCAGCAGTTCAGTGGACAGCAAACAGAGCTGAATCAAGGCACAGTCGGCGCAACTACCGCCCTCTGAACACGGCTCAACCGCTGTCAAAGGTCCGTCGCTGTTCCCGCTCAACCCCCCCTTAAACCCGCTCAAACACCCCTCTAGAGCCCCGACTGAAGCCTCCTTCAAATCCCGTTGGGGACGCTTCGAAGTACTGGAAGTCATTGGCGAATCGGGTTTTTGTGCCTGAACCTGTGCCAACACCCCGTTGTCTACTTGCTTACTGGACATTAGATCTCCTCCAATTTGTAGCTTCGTCATCTCATCACAGAGCACGGCCCACGGCCAGGTGGTGTACAGCTCCATGACCCCGCCAGCGGCGCCATGGGTGATAGCCTTGAGCACGTCGGACCGGGCCCCGTCCGACCTGGCCAGGGTGATCATGGTGCGGCGGAGGTCATGGGTCCGGCGCCGGCGCAGCCCCAGGGCCTCCAGGTCTTTCTGTAGGAACTCCCACGAGCCGTGGGCCCGGCGCAAGGACCCCGCCGGCAGCCGGCTGTCCGGCGCCACCGGCAGCACCAGGTCATCCGGCTCCGGGAAGCGGCCATGGGCCTCCAGCCAGCCGGCCCGTTTCCACTCCAGCAGGCGCACGGCCAGGGCCGGGTGCACCGGCACCTGTCGGGTCCGGCCGGTCTTGGTGCGGCGCTTGTTGTAGCTGGTGGCCACCGTGAGGCGCCCCAGGGGCTGCTCCTCCGGTGCGTAGTGCCGCCAGCGGAGCCCCGCTACCTCCCCATGTCTCAGGCCGGCCAGCCCCATGATGGCCCACATGACCCGGCGGTCCACGGGCAGCAGCTCGGAGCTGATGAGCAGCTCCAACTCCGCCCGGGAGTACTGGGCCTGTCCGCGCCACTCGGGGTCCGCGTCCTCCACCGCGCCGAGTTGCCGGGAGGTGAGCACGCAGGGGCTGGCGGCGATCAGGTCCTCCAGCACCGCGTCCCGGTACAGGGCACAGAGGGCCCCGTAGACGCTCCGAACCGTCCTGGGGGCCCTCATCTTGCGCAGCGCCAAGAACAGCTCGGCCAGGTCCATGGGCCGGATATCGTCCAGAGCACGGTGCCCCAGCGCCGGCAGGATGTGGATCTCCATCCTCGAGCGGTCGTTCTTCCAGTCCACGCCCTGTTCCCTACGCTGGACATACCAGCGCCGGGCGTACCAGGTGAGGGTCTTGGCACCGGCCTGGGGAGCCAGCCGAGCCTGGATCTGGGCCTCCACCTCCCGGAGCAGCTCCCGGGCCTGCTGCTCTTGACCCACCGCAAAGGGGGTAGGCCGGCGGTGGCGCTTGCCATCCTGCCCCTGGTAGTCGAGCCAGAGGCGGTTGCCACGGCGGTAGACCCGACTCACCGGCCGCTCCTCGCGTCCTTGAGCAGCATGGCCGCGGCCTCCTCCACGATGTTGACCTGTTCCGGGCCCCGGCTCTCCCGCTCCATGAACCGCTCCAGATCCCGGTCCCGGATGCGCCACCGCCGGCCCACCTTCACGGCATGCAGCCGGCCGGTGAGCACATAATGTCGCAAGGTGTCCGGCCCCACCCCGGCCAGGCCGGCGGCCTCCTGCACGGAGAGCATCCGTTCCAGGGGGGCCGTGCGATTCTCCATGTCCGCCATTACCTTTCGGATGATGCGCAACATCCCGCAATTAGGCAACTTCTCGGCCAGAATGGCTGCCACCTCCTGGTGACAGCCGGCGGAAAGGGCGGCGGCGGCGAGGTGTTCGGCTATGGAGAGGTGGTCTTCTTTGGTCTTCATACCGACTCCATGGCCAGCTCGGGCTTCCCTTCCTCCCAGATGTACCAGGCGCAGTCCCGGACGTTGGGGAAGGGGCGGTCCAGCAGGGACAGTTTGCGTGTCCATCGAAAGCGGCGGTTGAGTGCCTCTCGGCTCCGGCCGTGTTCGATGGAGGTGGGCATCAACAGCGCCACGTAGCAGGCTCCCACGCTCCTGCATGAGGCGATAAACTCCGGGATCAGGCTGAACGGGGGGTTTGTGACGATGGCAAACGGCGGCACCGCCCCGGCCCGCCTGGCGTGGATCCCGTCCCGGGCG
>JAZDIY010000048.1:0-2960 GCA_043804445.1 Chloroflexota bacterium
GCCCCAGAAAAGTTAATTTCTGGGGCTTACCGTGCTCTCGGGGGAAACCCCGTCTCCGTTCCCTACTCCTCCAGCCTGGTTATCACAACCAGATGTCTCCTTTATTTTATTACGGAGTCTTTTAAAAAATTAACGAGGAGCTCGGGAACCCTCCGCTCGCTCCTCGCTGATGTCGCCACCTTGCCTTACCCTACTCCCCTCCTGCCCACCAGCGAAGAGCCCCAACTGGGAAATATCCAGACGCATAACATGGCTTGCTTGGTCATGCATCCCTCCTTTCGCTAGCTAATCTCAAGAGGGCAATATTCAGTTGGTAAACTAACTCTAGTCTCTTGGCTTATTATAGCAAAAACCACCCCGAAAGTCAAGGGGGGATAGCCCTCCCGGGCCGGGTCTGGCTTCAGGTTTAGGGCACGAGATGGTATAATTAGTCCAGAGCTATCAGGGCCAGACGCCAATACTTTTTGGAGGAAGACCATGCTTGATAACCCGCCGGAGAACTTCTGCCTGCCGGCCCCTTCCCGCCAGGGCAAGGTGACACTGGAACAGGTCATCGCCTACCGGCGGTCATGGCGCTGCTTCTGCCCGGAGGCAATTACCCAGGCCCAGCTGTCCCAGGTACTGTGGGCGGCCCAGGGCATTACCCAGCCAATGGAACGCCTGCGCAGCGCCCCCAGTGCCGGGGCTACCTTCCCCCTGGAGACCATGGTAGTCGGCGGCCCGGACAGCATCGAGGGACTCAGCGACGGGATATACCGCTACAACAACGGCAACCACTCCCTGACCCGGCGCCACCCGGGGGACGTGAGGCTGGCCCTAGCCCAGGCCGCCCAGGGCCAGGGGTTCATCGCCGAGGCCCCGGTGGACATCGTCATCAGCGGCATCTACCGGCGCGCTACCCCCCGCTACCACACCAGAGGGGAAAGGTACGTCCACCTGGAAGCCGGGCACGCCGGCCAGAATATCTACCTCCAGGCCCTGGCCATCGGCCTGGCGACCGTCGCCGTGGGGGCTTTTGACGACGAGATGGTCAGAGAGGTCCTGCAGCTGGACCAGCTGCACACCCCGCTCTACATCATGCCGCTGGGCAAACCGGCTAGGTAGCCGCCGGGCCGGCGGGCTGCTTCAGCAGCCAGTACTCCAGCCCGTCCGCCAGGGCCAGCCAGCTGGCCTCGATGATATTGGAGGAGCTGCCCACGGTGTGCCAATCGTCAACCCCATCGCTGGACTCGATGAGCACCCGCACCTGAGACTCGGTGCCCACGCTGCCCTCCAGGATGCGCACCTTGTAGTCCACCAGTTTTATCCGGGCTAGGCTGGGGTAGAACGGCAGCAGGGCCTTGCGCAGGGCCTGGTCCAGGGCGTTTACCGGGCCGTTACCCTCGGCCACGGTGTGCATCAGCTCCTTACCCACCCTGACCTTGACCATGGCCTCCGCCAGCACCTCCTCCAGGCTCTGCCGGGTGGGCAGGCGCCGCCGCTTCTCCACCACCACCATGAAGTCCACCAGCTCGAAGGGGGGCCGGTACCCGGGACGGACACGCCGGATGAGCAGCTCGAAGGAGGCCTCCGCCCCCTCGTACTGGAAGCCCCGGCTCTCCAGCTGCTTGACCTGTTCCAGCAGCTGTTTGACCTCATCGTTACTGAGGGAGAGTTCCAGCCCCATCTCCCGGGCCTTGCTGACGATGTTGGTCCGGCCGGACAGCTCCGAGACCAGCACCCGGGGCTGGTTACCCACCCGGGCCGGGTCAATATGCTGGTAGCTCTGCTCCCACTTGGCCAGGGCGGCCACGTGCAGGCCACCCTTGTGGCTGAAGGCGCTGGCCCCCACGTAGGGCAGGAAGGCATCCGGCGGCAGGTTGGCCAGCTCGCTGACGTAGTGCGCTACCTCGGTCAGCCGGGCGAGTTGCGCCGCCGTCAAACACCCGATGCCCATCTTGAGCTGCAGGGCCGGAATAATCGAGCACAGGTTGGCGTTACCGCAGCGCTCGCCGTAGCCGTTGATGGTGCCCTGCACCTGGCTGGCCCCGGCGGCCACCGCCGCCAGCGAGTTGGCTACCCCCAGCTCACTGTCATTATGGGCGTGGATGCCGATGGGCACCTCCGTCCGCTGCCGGGCCGCCGCCACCGCCGCGGCCACCTCACCGGGTAGGGCCCCGCCGTTGGTATCGCACAGCACCAGACAGCTGGCCCCGGCCCCGGCGGCCACCTCCAGACAGCGCCGGCTGTAATCAGGGTCGGCCTTGAAGCCGTCGAAGAAGTGCTCGGCGTCCAGAAAGACCTCCATACCCCGGCTGTGGAGATAGCCGATGGAGTCGGTAATCATCTTCAGGTTCTCGTCCAGGGTAGTCTCCAGCACCTGTCTCACCTGCGGTGCTGAGGCTTTGGCCACCAGGGTAACCACCCTCACCCCGGCCCCGGCCAGGGCCACCAGATTGGCATCGGTCTCGGTAGGGCCCCCGGGGCGCCGGGTGCTGCCGAAGGCCACTATCCGGGAGTTTTTGAGCTCCAGGCGGGCCGCCCGGCGGAAAAAAGAGGCATCCTTGGGGTTAGAGCCCGGCCAGCCGCCCTCAATGAAGTGGATGCCCAGCTCGTCCAGCTTCTGGGCGATATGCAGCTTGTCCACCACCGAGAAGGAGATGCCCTCCCGCTGGGCCCCGTCCCGCAGGGTGGTATCATAGAGCTGAACCGAAGGCAAGGCTAACCTCCAATCCTGGCGGCAATCAGGTCCCCCATCTCCTTGGTCCCCACCTTGGTATGACCTTCACTCATTATATCATAGGTACGGTAGCCTTCTTTCAGGACCTGCTCCACGGCATCTTCCACCGCTTTGGCCTCTTTTTTCAGGGCCAGGGAGTAGCGCAGCATCATGGCCACGCTGAGGATGATGGCCACCGGATTGACCATTTTCTGGCCCGCCCGGCGCGGGGCGCTGCCGTGAATCGGCTCGTACAGCCCGA
>JAZDIY010000049.1:0-2409 GCA_043804445.1 Chloroflexota bacterium
TGTGCCCCAAGTCCGAGGGGATGATAGAGTGGGAGTACGCCGAGGACCGCCTCCTGAGTCCAATGAGGAAGGTCAACGGCGCCTGGCAGGAGATTTCCTGGGAAGAGGCCTTTGATTTTATCGCCGGCCGGCTGCAAACCATCAAGGAACGGGACGGGGCCAAAGCGGTGGCGGTACATATGGGCAACCCCTTCGTGGCCACCCACGTGGAAAAGGTGGCCCGGCGCTTCTTTGACCTCTACGGCACCCCCAACTACACCACCGGCTCCAGCTTCTGCTTCTACGCCCGGACGCTGGGCCACAGCCTGACGCTGGAGTACGGGCGGGTAAACGCCGGCCCCAACTACCGTGATACCCGGTGCACCATCGTCTGGGGGAGCAACCCGGAGGAATCGGCCCACCTCCAGTTTCTCCGGCTCAAGAACCTGAAGCGGGAGACCGGCTTAAAAATCATCGTGGTTGACCCCCGGCGGACCAACCTGGCCAAGCTGGCCGACATCCACGCCCGGGTCAGGCCCGGGGCCGATGCCGCCCTGGCCCTGGGGCTGCTGCATGTAATTATTGAGGAAAAGCTGTACGACGCCGCCTTCGTGGAGCGGTGGACGAGTGGCTTCGATAAGCTCGTCACCCACGTCAGGGACTACACCCCGGAGAAGGTGGCGGCCATCACCTGGGTACCGGCCGACACGGTACGCGACATCGCCCGTGCCTACGCTACCGCCAAACCGGCCAACATCGCTCAGGGCATCGCCACCGACCACTCGGTCAACGGGGTCCAGTGCTCCCGGGCCACGGCCGTCCTGATGGCCATCACCGGTAACGTGGACATACCGGGTGGGAACACCTGGCCGGGCAAGATTGCCCTGACCAATCTCCGCATCCCGGGCCGGGTTGATGACAAGGACGGTATCTCCACCCGGCAGTACCCCCTGTTCAGCCAGTTTACCCTGGAACAGACGGCGGTGTGTCTGCCCGATGCCATCCTTGAGGGCAAGCCGTATCCTATTAAGGCCATGGTTGTCCAGGGCTCTAATCCGGCCCTGATCTGGCCCAACACCAGCCGCACCATCGAGGCGTTAAACAAGCTGGAACTGCTGGTGGTTATCGACCTTTTCATGACCGAGACTGCCAAGCAGGCCGATATCGTCTTGCCCAGCGCTACCTTCCTGGAGCAGCGGGTGTTCAAGGATTACCGTAATCTGGGCATACCCCTGCTGCTGGTGGGCCAGAAAGCGGTTGAGCCCCGGGGCAACTGTAAGGCAGACTGGAAGATATGGGCGGAGCTGGGCCGGAGGATGGGCTGGGGGGAGTACTTCCCCTGGCAAGACGACGAGCAGCTCATCGGGCACCTGCTTGAGCCGAGCGGTATTACCCTGGAGCAGTTTAAGGAGAAGCCGGGCGGTATCTTTGCCATCCGGCCGGAGTTCCAGCGGTACCTCAAGGCCGGTAAGTTCGGTACCCCTTCGGGGAAGGTGGAGATATATTCCGAGACCATGGCCCAGCACGGCTACGACCCGCTGCCGTCGTATCGGGAGCCCCCGGAGTCCCCCTACAGCACCCCCGAGCTGGCCGCCCGGTACCCCTTCATACTGATTACCGGGCCCAGGACCAGGTACTATACCCACTCCGCCTACCGCAGCATCCCGGCGCTGCGCCGCCAGGTGCCGGAGCCCCTGCTCACCATCAACGCCCGGGCCGCCGGGGAGCTGGGCATTGCCGACGGGGACATGGTGGCGGTGGAGTCACCGAGGGGCCGCATTGAACTGAGGGCCAGCGTTGTCGGAGAGGGTGAAATCGACCCCCGGGTGGTGTCCATCCAGCATGGGTGGGACGAGGCTAACGCCAACCGGTTGACCGATGATAAGGCCCGTGACCCGGTTTCGGGATACCCGGCCTTTCGGACCGGTCTGTGCCGGGTGAACAAGTTGGCCAGTGGCGGCAAAGCTGACCGGCCGAAGGTGGCGGTGACCAAGACCGGGTAAGGGCCACCACCGGCGGGGAGTGCGCTCCGCCCGGTAACCGGAATATTCCCTTGACCGGAAAAGCTCAAAAGGGGGACGTGCTTGCCCCGCGGGGCTTGAGGTCCCACCCGGTTCGGTTTCACGGGATATGAGGCGGGTGGGTGAGACTCGGTAAAGGAGGGTGCCGTGGCCCTTGATTATGTAAAGGAAAGCAGAGGGCCCACCTTCACCATCAATCGTCCAGGGAATTAGAGTATGGCAGACTACGGTTATGCTGGCAAAATCCTCAAGATAGACGTCTCCTCCGGGAAGACCGAGGAGCGGGCCACCCGGGACTACTCGGGCCGCTTTCTGGGCGGCCGGGGCATCGCCGCCAAGCTCTACTGGGACGAGGTTCCCCCGGAGACCGGGGCCTTCGATGCCGGCAATATGCTGGTCTTCGCCACCG
>JAZDIY010000050.1:0-2794 GCA_043804445.1 Chloroflexota bacterium
GGCGCTCACCACCGGCTGCACCCGGAAGGCCCGCCACCAGGACAAGAACCCTTCCACCCCAGCTTCGATGAGGGCCTCCGCCTTCGGCACCTCCCCGGCCCTCTTCCGGCGGTTGGATTCGGCGATGCCGCTCAGGTCGTCCATATCGTAGAGTCGGACATTTTGAATTTGTCTTACCGCCGGCTCCACGTTGCGGGGGACGGCGATGTCGATGATGACCAGTGGCTGCCGGGGGCGCCGGGCCATGGCGGCAGCCACCTGCCGGGCATTGACTATCCAGTGGGGGGCGTCGGCGCAGGTGACCAGCAGGTGGCAGGTGGGCAGCATCTCGTCCATCTGCTCCAGCTCGGTGGCTACCCCGTTCAGGGAAGCGGCCAGGGCCTCGGCCCTCTGCCGGGTCCGGCTGGCCACCAGTATCTCCGGGGTGCCCCGGTCGCGGGCAGCCTTGGCCACCAGCCTCCCCGCCTCCCCGGCCCCGATGACCAGCAGCCGACAGCCGGTGAGGTCACCGACCACCCGGGTAGCCAGCTCCACTGCCACCGAGCTGACGGAGAGAGCGTTCTGGCTGATGCCCGTTTCCTCACGGACCCGCCGCCCGGTGCGCACCGCGCTCTGGAACAGATGGCGCAGCGGCAGGTTTACCATACGGCACTGCTCGGCGGTTTCCAGGGCCTGTCCCACCTGGCCCAGCACCTCATATTCGCCCACTATCATCGAGTCCAGGCCGGCGGCGGTACGGAACAGGTGTTCCACGACGGCCTGCCCCTCGACCACGTCGGCATGCTGGATGGCTTCGATGGCCGAAACGTCCAGGTAGGCCCGCAGGAAGTTGATGGTGGCCTCTTCTGTCTGGCTGCTATCGTTACCGGTGGTGTAGACCTCGGTCCGGTTGCAGGTGGACAGGATGATGCCGTGGGGGGCGTAGTCCTGCAGCCGGGAAAGGGCCAGCGGCAGCTGCCCCGCCCTGACGGCGGCCTTCTCGCGGATGGCCACCGGGGCGGTATGGTGATTGATGCCGACTAAGCTGAGCTGCATCTTGTCCGGTTACCTGACGGTCGGTTGGGCTAGACCGGTCAAACGGCTGAGCATGATGTCCCGGGCTTTATCCCGCTGTCCGGCCCTCAGTAGTCCGGTCAGCGAGTCCAGGTCCAGGGCCTCCTGCCAGCCATCGCTATCGACCTTTATCTTTTGCCGCTTCACCTCGGCGCGCACCTCGGCGATGAGGTCGGCCAGGGCAGCATACTCCTTGCCGAGGTCCGTCTCCAGCCGGGTGCGGATTTTCCGGGCCAGGGCCGGGCTTTTGCCACTCGTGGAGACGGCGACGGTAATATCACCCCGGCGCAGGTACGACGGGACGATAAAGTCAGAGATTTCGGGGTCGTCCACCACATTGACCAGCACCTTTTGCCGGCGGGCCTCGGCAGCCACCTGCCGGTTGACCTCAGTGTGGCCGGTGGCGGCGATGGCCAGAGAGGCGTTCTTCAGGTCATCGTTACGGTACTGCCGGCGGGTGGCGGTAACCTGCCCGCTATTGGCCAGTGCCGCCAGCTCCGGGCAGAGCTCGGGGCTGATGACCTCGACGCTGCCCCCGTACTCCAGCAGCATCATCACCTTGCGCCGGGCCACCTCTCCCCCCCCGACCACCAGGCACCGCTTGCCCGCCAGGTCAAGGAAGAGAGGGTAGTAGCCGGAGGTCTGATCTTCAGCCTTCATACCGTATACCTTACCCTCGTCTTCTTGAGTTCCCGGGTGCTGAAGAGCATGACGTACTCACCCAGACCGGTCCGGCCGGATACCTCGTCGGCAATCTCCCGGCAGGCCTCCTGGCTTTGACTGTGTATCATGGCGAAGAGGTTGTACGGCCACTGCGGGCTGGTCTGCCTGTCGTAGCAGTGGCTCACCTCGCGGAGGCCGGCCAGGGCCCGGCCGGCGGCGTCCACCCGCTCTGGCGGGGCTATCCAGCAGGTCATGGCGTTGGCCGGGAACCCGGCCCGGCGGTGGTTGACCGCTGCCCCGAAGCGGCGGATGATGCCCCGCTCCAGGAGCGAGCGGCACCGGGCCAGCAGGTCGGCCTCGGTGATGGCCAGCCGCCCCGCCATGGCGACAAAGGGGGCCGGTACCAGCGCTAAGTCCTGCTGTACCTCGTTGATGACGGCCCGGTCCGTCTGGGTAAGCCCGTTGTGGGGTGGCCGTTGGGCCGGGCCTGGACGGGCGGCGCCGCCGTCACCGGCCACGTCAAAGTAGGCCTGCAGCTTGAACATCTTGCGGGCGGGCAGGGATACCACCGTTTCGGCGGCCATCGGGGCAGCCAGGCGGGCCAGCTCGGCCTCCGGGTCAGCCCCGGGCGGGATGGCCAGGGTGAACCACAGGTTGAAGTGGTGGTCCCGCTGGTAGGCATGGCTGACGCCGGGGTGCTCCACCAGGTATCGGGTGGCCGGTTCCAGCCGCTCTGCCGCCAGCCTCATGGCTACCAGGGTGCTGCGGTAGCCCAGGCGGCGGGCGTCCAGCACCGGGCCTATTTGGCGGATGATGCCGGCCTCCTTCAGCCGGGCCAGGCGGTCAATCACCTCGTCCCCGCTGATACCCAGCCCCTGCCCGATGGCGGCGTAGGGCTGGCTCTCCAGGGGGAAGGCCCCCTGTACCCGGTTGAGCAACTTTTTATCGGTATCGTTCAGTGTCATCGTTTATTCGCAGTTGGACAGTCCTGGTACCGTGGCGGCTGGTAGAGGCAGTAGGGCTCGGCTTCCAGATAGTCCCCGGTGGTCTCGTAGGCCCGGGCCCGGCAGCCGCCGCA
>JAZDIY010000051.1:0-12182 GCA_043804445.1 Chloroflexota bacterium
GACCTGGCCCGGTGTACCGGCTGCGGGGAGTGCGTGGCCTTCTGTCCCACCCATGCCGTGGCGGTGGTGGCGGACAAGGTGGCCCTGGTGCGGCCGGAGGACTGCAACTACTGTACGGAGTGCGAGACCATCTGCCCGGCGGGGGCGATTAGCTGCCCCTTCGATATCATCCTGTTGAGTGGCGATTAAGCGATGAAGGAGAGGTACGATGACCGATAAACCGGAAAAAGCGGCCCAGAAAAGCTGTATGATCTGTCAGGCAACCAGCCAGGAGAAGGTGCTGCTCTGTGCTGAGGACCACAACCGCGAGGTATGGGTCTGCACCCAGTGTCTGCCCCGGCTGATACACGGGTCCCACTAGTTGAAGGAGGCGTGACCTTTGAGCAAGACGACCCTTGGCTTTATCTTCAGTGGCATGGTCTACCTGGTGGCGGGGGTTACCCTGGGGGCCCTCTTCTTCATCTTTCCCGAGACGCGGGCCCTGCGCACGGTGCACGCCCACCTCAACCTGGTGGGCTTCGTCATGTTCCTCATCTTCGGGGTGGCCTACCATATCCTGCCCCGGTTCCGGGGACGGCCGCTCTACAGCGAGCGCCTGGCCTGGTGGCAGTTCTGGCTGGCCAACATCGGCCTGGCGGGAATGGTGGTGCTGCTGGGGGTGGGGGCCTACCGGTCGCTGGGGGGCTTAAGCTACCTGCTGGCTGCCTTCGGGGTAGTGCTGGCGGCTTCGATGTACCTCTTTATCTACAACATGTGGCGTACCCTGATGCCGCAGCGAGTGAAGGAGTAAACCGATGACTGAGACCAACGTTAATCCCGGAGCCGCCGGGGGGGGGCTGGATGAGGCCATCCGGGCCGAGCTGGTGAACGGCAGGCTGCCCTGCGCTGTGGCCTTCAAGCTTGCCAAGCAGCATAAGGTGGCCCCGCGGCAGGTGGGCGATGCCGCCAACCGGCTGAACATCAAAATCAAGAGCTGTCAGCTGGGCTGTTTCCCCTAAGTCAGTGATACGAGGTGATTAATATGGCAGAGACCAGGGCCAAGTTTCATAAGGACATGAATATCGGTGAGGTCATCAAGATGCACCCCGGGGCGGAGAAGGTTATCGAGAAGCATTTCGGCGGGGGGTGCTTCACCTGCCCGGGTATCAACATGGAGTCCATCGCCTTCGGGGCCATGATGCACAACCTGGACCCGGCGGTAATTGTTAAAGAGCTTAACGAGCTGGAGTGAAACGTCTTGGCTGACCTTTCCGTCCTTGAGGCGCGGCTGGGTGTCTCTCTCAGCGACCCGTCGGGGCTGGAGCTGTCCCTGGTGCACAGCTCGTATGTGAACGAGAACCCGGCCCTGGCCCCCGCCTCCAACGAGCGGCTGGAGTTTCTGGGCGATGCCGTGCTGGGTCTGGCGGTGGCCGAGGAGCTCTACCGGCTTTGCCCGCAGTGTCCCGAGGGGGAACTGACCCGGCTCCGCTCGGCCCTGGTGCGCCGGGATACCCTGGCCCGGGTGGCCGCTGAGGTGGGGCTGGGGGACTACCTCTACCTGGGCAAGGGGGAGGAGGCCCACGGCGGGCGGCAGAAGCCGGCCAATCTGGCCTCGGCCCTGGAGGCGGTCATCGCCGCCGTTTTCCTGGACCAGGGCCTAGCCACGGCCCGGGAGTTTGTCCTCCGGCGGCTGCATGACGAGATAGGGCGGGCGGTCCAGCAGGGTGCCGAGATTGATTATAAGTCGCGCCTGCAGGAGATGGTGCAGGCCCGCCAGCAGCCGGCGCCCACCTATCACCTCCTGGCCGCCGAGGGCCCGGATCACGACCGGTGCTTTACCGTTGAGGTCAGGCTGAATGAGGCCGTGCTGGGCCGGGGGACGGGCAAGAGCAAGAAGGCGGCCGAGACCGAGGCCGCCCGGATGGCCTGGCAAAAGCTGGCGGATACCTTTACAGCCTGACCCGCCTCTGCTAAACTGCAATTAACCGATCATGGTAAGTACCTGAACAGGAGTGTCAACTATGGGCAGCCGCGATTACCGCCACCGGGAGGGTAAGAAGGCCAAGAAGGATGCCAAAAAGGTTTCCGCCGAGGCCATCCTGCCCCCCCCGATGACGGTGGAAGTGGTGAAGAAGGCGAAGAAGGAACCCAGAGAAGAGGAAGCCTAGCCCTTCTACTTACTGGGTAACCGGTCATGACGGCGGAGGACACCGGTAAGACGGCTCTGGCGGCCCTCCGGGCCACGGTGTACGGGCGGGTGCAGGGGGTCTTCTTCCGTGACTTTGTGCAGCGGTGGGCGCGGGGGCTGGGGCTGACCTGCTACGTGCGTAATCTCGCCGACGGGGCCTCCGTGGAGGTGTGGGCGGAAGGAGAGCGGCAGCCGCTGGAGGTATTGCTGGGCCACCTCGGGGCGGGCCCGCCGGCGGCCCGGGTAAGCCGGGTGGACACCGCCTGGTCGGTCTACACCGGCGGTTATCCCGGCTTCAGCATCCGGTATTAGCCCGGTGGCCCGGGGCTATCCCGCGGCCTGCTTCAGCTGCTGGATGAGACGGCCCCGCTGCTCGGCGTCTACCAGTATCTCGCTTTTGAGCTGCCGCCAGGTGGCCGGGCAGTCCTGGTAGTCAGTGCCGGCGGCCTGGTGCAGGGCCCGGTCAATCTGCTTTCGGTTGGCCGGGGTGACGGTGATACCCGCCTCGTCAAGCACGTCTTTCAGGTGCCGCAGGTAACAGGACATGGCGTTTACCCCCTAGGTTTCCAGCTCTACCTTGGCGTCCTTCACCAGCTCCAGGTGGTGGTTGCCGATGCCCAGGGTCTCGGAGGCTTCCCGGTCCACCTCGTAGGGCTCGCCGGTAAAGACCTGGCCGTACTCGGTCACCTCCCCCCCGGTGGGGTCACCGGGGCTGGTGAGCGTCTGCCGGGCCTCGATGATGCCCAGGTCGAAGGGCAGGGTGAAATAGAGGTCGGCAATCACCTTGTCTATACCCAGGTGATATAAGTCCGGCCAGCCGCCCCCGTTGCCGTACTTGCTGGCGGGCAGCAGGGAGAGCAGGTTCATGATGCTCAAGTTGCCCGCCCCGGCGAGGACCTTGAGCGGGGTGACGCTGATGAGGTAGTCGCTGGACAGGATGACGTTGGGTACCCAGAAGGTGGGTACGGCCAGCGGTTTGAGCAGGGGGTTGTCCACCTCCACCCAGGTGCAGTCCTTGACGTCCAGGGTGATTACCCGCGGGAAATCGTAACCGAGCGTCTGGTATATGGGGTAGACCGGGCTGCCGTCGGGGGTGCCTTCCAGCAGCAGGATATCGGCGTCGCTTACCTGGCGGATGCCTTCGATGATGGTCGAGAGCATCTCCCGGCTGGTGGTTACCGGGTAGGGCAGCGGGTAGGCGGCACACGGCTTGATCAGCACCCGCCGTGCCCGCGAGACCACCGGCGGCGGCTTAAAGACGAACTCCTCCGCCCGGAATATCACGGCCGCCGCCTCCTCAGGGCCAGGTGCAGGCTCTCTATCTCTCCCACCCCGTTCAGGGATGATACCATACCCACCAGTGTTCTGGTAATGAACCTGGCGGCGAAACCGTTGAGCACCACCGGGGCCTCGTTGACCATCAACTCCACATCATCAGCCTCCGGCCAGGCTGCCAGGCGCTGCTCGATCAGGTCGGCCAGCCGGCCTATCTCGTGGGGGGCCAGCTGCGGCACCGCTACCGCCAGCGGCTCGTCGGTGACCACCGCCAGCAGCTGCTGGGGCGGGCTGAGCAGACCGCCGCCCTGCTCCCGGCGGTGCACCTCAATCTTGAGGTGGGGGCTTTACTTGAAGCCCTCGGCCAGCAGCAGATCGTAGTCGCCGACGATGAGCCGGGCCATTTCCGGCGGCGTCAGCGGGTGCGCCACGCGCCTCAGGATGGCCATCTCGTCGGTGGCGCTCAAGGCCACCACCCGGCTGCCGGCCTGGAGGAACCGCTGGCTGTCTTTCCCGGGCAGGTCCAGGTGGTACTCTTCACCGACGTGCTTGACCACGGCCAGGCGGTGCCCCCGCTTGACCAGTTCTTTGATCAGGCCTTCCAGCAGGGTGGTCTTGCCGGAGTTAGATTTGCCCACTACGCCGATAATCGGGCCCAAGCTAGTCCTCCTCGTCCCAGTCCAGCATCATCACCTGGACGGATTCTCCCTTCTCCACCCTGGCCCGGTCCTCCGGTACCACCGCCAGACCGTTGGCCAGGGTCATCGAGGTCAGAATGCCGGAGCCCTGGGGGCCGGTCAGGCGGGCAAAGTACTGCCCGTCCCGCCGCTCCACGATGACCCGGGCGAAGACCCGGCGCCCGTCCCGGTTGGTGATGGTCTCCTCCAGCCGGGCGGTTACGGTGGGCTTGCCCAGGTTGGTCTTGCCCATCATCTTGAGCATGGCCGGGCGCACGAACAGCTCGAAGCCGACCATGGAGCTGACCGGGTTGCCGGCCAGGCCCAGCAGGGGGATGGTGGTGCCGTCCCCGGTAATCATGCCGAAGGCCAGGGGCTTGCCCGGCTTCATGTGGACCTTCCAGAAGACCAGCTCCCCCTCCTTGGCCATGACGTCCTTGACCTTGTCGTAATCGCCCATGGAGACGCCGCCGGTGGTCACCAGCATGTCGGCGTCCCGCCCCTGGCGGAGCTTGGTCATCAGGGACTTCTCGGTGTCCCGGGCGATGCCCAGGAGCCGGGGGATGCCGCCGTAGCGCCGTACCAGGGCGGCCACGCTGTAGGTGTTGCTGTTGTATATCTTGCCCGGCGGCAGGGGCCGGCGGATGTCCACCAGCTCGTCGCCGGTGGCCAGCACCGCCACCACCGGGCGCCGGATGACCGGGACGGTGTGGCGCCCCAGGCTGGCCAGCACGCCGATGTGCGAGGGCCGGAGGACGGTACCCCGGCGGATTACCCTGGTGCCGGTGGCGACATCCTCCCCGGCGTAGCGGACGTTGAGGCCCGCCTTTACCTCGGCCAGGACGCCGGTTTCGTCAGATGGGCCCGGGCGCTGGTCTTCGTCGGTCTCCTCGAAGGCGACCACGCTGTCGGCCCCCGGGGGTAGGGGGGCCCCGGTCATTATCCTGATGGCGGTGCCGGGGGTGACCCGGCGCCGGGAGATGGCCCCGGCCATGACGGTATCAATCACCCGGAGTAAGCGTGGTGACATGGGGCTGGCCCCGCTGGTATCGGCGGCCCGCACGGCATAGCCGTCCATGGCCGAGTTGTCCAGCGGGGGGATGTTTATCCCGGAGTAAACGTCTTCGGCCAGGACCTGCCCGGCGCTGTTCAGGAGGGGCTGCGCCTCAGCGGGCAGGGTGCTGATATGGCTGAGTACCCTCTCCTGGGCCTCTTCAACGCTGGTCATTTTCCGTTTCCTTCCGGGCGATGCCGCTGGCCCGGGTCAGGTCGGCGGCGGTGTTGATGTTGAAAAAGCTCAGGTGCTCCGGGTCAAAGCGGTCGATTTCCTCGGTTTCCACGTATCTTACCCTCACCCGGTCGAAGAGCTTGTTCACACTTAGCTCACCGGCTTCGAGCATACCCTCGATGGCGGGCAGGCAGTCCCGGGCGTAAACGGCGTGCAGCGGTTCCACCAGCTTACCCAGCCGTATCGTCACCAGGTCAAACCCTTCCGCCGCCCGTATCATGTGGCGCAGCAGGGCCTGGTTCAGAAAGGGCATGTCGCCGGCGACCACCAGATTATACCGTGAGTCCGAGGCGACCAGCCCGGTGTAGATGCCACCCAGCGGCCCCCGGCCGGGGTATATATCGGTGACTGATTTTAATCTGGGATAGTCAATAAGCTGGGAGTAGGATTGCGCCGTGGCCGTCACCACGATGATGTCACTCTCCAGAAAGCTTAAGCCCGCTACCACCCGCTGTAACAAGCGACGGTTGCCCACGGTCTCCAGTACCTTGTTCCGCCCCAGACGTAATCCCTGGCCACCAGCCAGCACGATGCCGTTTACCGTCACTGATGTTTCTCGTTTCCTGTCCTCCCTGTCACTGGTTCTATTTTACCATAATATTGGGGCGTTCAGAAGGGGTGAGCCAAAATCCAGGTAATCCCTGGCCCGTCCGGCAATGTGGCGGCGGCTGACCGGGTGTGGCCAATGGTGCCGCCGGCAGGGGGGCAGGGGCTGGTGGTTACCGGGGCGGCGGTTTACCGGGCGGGTTTCAGCAGCACAATCTGGGTGGCGGCGGGCAACTTGTCCCGCTTCACCTCCAGCTCGCTGACCTCCAGCCGGCTCACCGTCTCCCGGGGCTTGTCCCGCAGGAACTCGTCCACCCCGCTGATGGGCAGGCCGCTTTTGGCCGTCTTGTAGTGCATCGGCAGCAGCAGTTTGGGTTGAATGGCCGCCGCCACCCGGCTGGCCACCGCGGCGTCGATGGTGTAGTAGCCGCCCACCGGCAGCAGCAGCACGTCCACCCGGCCCAGGGCCGCCACCTGCGCTTTGTCCAGGGGGTGGCCCAGGTCACCCAGGTGGCAGACCCTTATCCCGTCCACCTCGAAGCAGAAGATGGTGACGTTGCCCCGCTGCTGGCCGCCGGCGTCGTCGTGGTGGGCGGGAAACGCCTGGAAGGTTATCCCCTTGATGGTGCCGCCTTCCCGCAGCACGGTGGGTTTACCCTGTACGGCGGTGGTGTTGTTGTGGTCACCGTGCTCGTGGCTCACCGTCACCACGTCGGCGGTCTCTTTTATCTCACCGTACTGCATCCTTTCGTTGCGGGTGTAGGGGTCGGTGATGATTTTTACCCCGCTCTCCGAGGTAATCAGGAAGCTGGAGTGTGCCAGGTACTTAATCTTCACGGGCGTCCTCCTTGATTTTAAGGGCGGGGCTTACCTGCCCGCCGCCAGGGAGAGGGTAAGCTGCACCAGGGTGCGCACCGGCACCCCGGTGGCCCCCTTCACCAGGTAGCCCCGCTCTTTATCGGTCATGCTGGGGCCGGCGATGTCCAGGTGCACCCAGGGGGTATCGCCGGCGAACTCGGCCAGGAACTGGGCGGCGGTGATGGCCCCGCCCCAGCGGCCGCCCACGTTCTTGATGTCGGCCACGTCGCTCTTGTTCAGCTCCTTGTACTCGTCGAACATGGGCATCGGCCACATGGCCTCCCCCGTCTCCTTACCGGCGGCGATTATCTTGTCCATCAGCTCCTGGTTGTTGCCGAAGGCCCCGGTGGTGATGTCGCCCAGGGCCACCCGGCAGGCCCCGGTAAGGGTGGCCACGTCCACGATGCGCCGGGCCCCCAGCTTCCGGGTGTAGCCCAGGGCATCGGCCAGGATGAGCCGGCCCTCGGCGTCGGTGGAGATAATCTCGATGGTCTTGCCGTCAAAGGCGGTCAGGATATCGCCCGGCTTGAGGGCGTGGCCGCCGGGCAGGTTCTCGGTGGCCGGCACCAGCCCGGTGACGTTAATCCCGGGCTTGAGCTGGGCCAGGGCGCTCATGGCGGCCAGCACCGCCGCTCCCCCGGCCATGTCGCTCTTCATCTCGCCCATCCCCTCGGAGGGCTTGATGGAGATGCCGCCGGAGTCAAAGGTTATCCCCTTGCCCACCAGGGCCAGGGCGGTCTCCGCCGCCTCGGTGCCGGTGTAGCGCAGGATGATGAACTTGGGTGGCGCTGAGCTTCCCTGAGAGACCCCTAGCAACGCCCCCATACCCAGCTCTGATATCTGGGCCTTGTCCAATACGGTAAGCCCTAAATTTTGGCTCTCAGCGATTCTGGTGGCAGCCTCCGCCAGGTGGGCGGGTGTCATATAGTTGGACGGCTCGTTGACCAGGTCCCGGGCCAGGTTGGCCGCCCCGGCCATCACCCGGCCCCGCTGGCAGCCATTTTTCAGGAGGGGCAGCGGCTTCCGGCCGGCGGCCATGATGGTCAGCTCCTTGAGCTCGCCGTGCTCGGCGGGCTTGGTGATGTGCTGGCGGAACTGGTAAGTACCGAGCAGGGCCCCCTCGGTCATCGCCTGGGCCGCCGCTTCCGGGCCGATGCCGGCGGTCCCGGCCCCCAGCACCGCGGCGGTAAGGGTGGCCACGTTCATCTGCCGCAGCCGGCGGCAGGCCTCGGCCACGGCCCGGCGGACCCTATCCGGGGAGAGTTCCCCGGCCTTACCCAGGCCCACCACGGCCACCCGTTCGGCGGCCAGCTTCCCCAGGCTGTGCACCACGGTAATCTCGCCCGTTTTCCCCTTGATCTCCCCCTGGCCTATCAGCCGGCTGATGAGCCCCTCCAGGGCCCCGTCGATGACCGCCAGCTCACCCTCCGGGCGGGTGGCCCCCTCAAAGAGGCCCACCAGGGCCGCCCCGGCCTGAGTCCGGGTGATATCACCCGCCGTGACCTTAATCTCCATATTGCTCCTTTTCCTGGCGAGAGCCGGTTACCGGTTCGCCTCTCTGACGATTTTATGCAGGACCGGGGTGATGTCCCGGGAGGGTCCACGGCGTAGTGCCGGCGCCGGATTTTATCGGCGGTGGGTTTCATCCGCAGGTACACCGACCAGTCGGCCCCGGTTTTTCTTGCCGCCAGCCGCTGGAAGACCACCTCCGGCGGGGCCTCCAGGCGCACCAGGATGAGCCGGGCTTCCTGGCGGTCGGCGATACGGTACAGGTGCTCCCGGTGCCGCTCGGAGAGGTTGGTGGCGTCCAGGATGAGGGGGATGCCCCGCCGCAGCAGGGCCTCGATGAGGCGGTGGATGGCCTGGAACAGCCGGGCACTCTCCTCCGGGTGGTGGTTGGGGTGGGGGAAGAGAACGGGGCGCAGGCGGTCGCTCTCCACCACCGGGAAGCCGAGCCGCTCGGCCAGGCGGGCGCTGAAGTAGGACTTCCCCGTTCCCGGCAGGCCGCTCACCACGATAAGGGGCGGGTTCAGCCTCGGTTCGGGGAGCGGCCCCAGTGTCTCCTCCAGCGGCCTGACTTCAGAGGCAAGCTGAACCGGCTCCATAGTATTGATTATAGGCGGTTTGCCCTGATATTGCCAGAGGTGGAGGGTGGGGATTAGCCGTCGCCGTAGAAGGCCACGCCGATAACCCCTGGCCCGGAGTGAACGGCCATTACCGGGGTGAACTCGGTGATGAAAAGCTCGGTGCAGCGGAACTGGGCGGTAATCCGGTCCCGCAGGCTTACCGCCTGCTCCGGGGCATCGGCGTGCATCACCGCCACGTGCAGCGGCTGCTCGTTGCCCGCCTTCTTTTTCATCAGCTTCAGCATCTGGTTGATGGCGCTGGCCGTGGTACGGGGGAGGGCCACGGTGTGGGCTTCGCCCCCGTGTACCGTGAAGACCGGCTTGATCTTGAGCACCGAGTTGGCCAGGCCGGCGGCCTTGGGTACCCGCCCGCCCTTGACTAGGTAATAGAGGGTATCCAGGGCGGCAAATAGATTTACCCGCGCCATCACCGCCCCGGCTGCCCCGGCCACCTCGGCAAGGCTCCCGCCGGCGGCCGCCGCCTGGGCGGCGGCCAGCACCACCAGCCCCTGGCCGGCGGCGGCCGAGGTACACTCCATGACGCTGATGTTGATGCCGGGCAGGCCCTCCCGGGCCGTCTCCATGGCCAGCCGGGCCGAGTTGAACATGCCGCTGAACTTGGCGGACTCGGTGATGCATAGGATGTTCCGGGCCTGCCCGCTGGCACGGCGGTAGGCTTCGAGGAAGGGGCCGGGCAGTGAGCCTACGGTGGTGGGGGGTTTGGCGGCCTGGCGCAGCATAGTGTAAAACCGGGCGGGCTCAAGGTCTACGTCGCGGTAGACCTTATCGCCAAAGACCAGCTCAATGGGCACCAGTTCAATGCGGTACTGGGCTATCTGGGTGGGGAGGAGGCAGGCGGTGGTATCGGTGACGATGGCTACCTGGGGCAAGGGCCACCTCCCCTGGGCGCACTAAGGGGGGGGTTGGTGCGCCGCATGTTTCAGCTTTCGGGACAGCAGGGCCGGGGTGAGGAAGAGGCCCACCATCACCAGTATCAGCACCAGGAAGGCTGGCAGACCGAACCGGCCGGAGGTATAGTAGGCCACCAGGAGCAGGGTGAGCAGGCCGGATATCAGCAGCACGGCTATCTTCAGCCAGCGCTGCCGCAGGCGGACGGATACCGCCACCGGTATCGCCAGGGCCAGGAAGCTGGTGCCAATCCAGGGGCCGAAGCGCTGGACATGCTCCAGCCCATAGCGGCTGAAGCCCAGCTCCGCTTCCATCGCCAGCACCCAGCCCACGATGACGGGGACCGGCAGCAGCATCAGCGAGCTGTAGAGCCAGTCCCTTTTAATTGTCTGCACGGTGATGCGGTAGAGCAGCCAGGCGGCCAGAGGTATGTAGAAAATAATGGCCAGCCAGGACCAGCCCCGGGGGAGATATATCAGGAAAAGTCCGGCTACGGCGACGGGCACCAGGGAGTAACCCAGCCAGGGAAAGAACCAGGTGGGCTTACTGTGCCACCAGCCGTAGACAACGGTGGCCAGCACCAGCCCCAGGACGGCCAGCAGCCAGCCCATTCCCCGCCACCAGTTCAGCACGAAGAGCAGGGCGAAGAGGATGTGGGGCAGGGAGGCCATGAGGGCCTGCTTCCAGGTGCCCTGGCTGTGGGCCTCATACAGCTGGCGGGCGACCGTTTTGGCTGACCCGAGCAACCTCAGGCAGGTGCTGGTGGCCTCCTCCTCGGAGAGGCCGGACTGCTTTAACTCCTGCACCCGGTCCTCGATGTGGGAGGCCAGCTCGCCCATAATGTCCCGCTCAGACGAGGGGTCGAGCCTGAGATGGTCTCTGATGCTGGTAAGGTAGGAACTTAGCGCCGTTACCATGGCTCTTACCCTTGGCTAAGCCCGGGCCGGTCGGATAATCAGATTCATGGCCGTCAGGAAGTCCAGCCACTCGTCCCGCCTTGCGGCCAGTGTCAGGACCCCCTTGGGGGTAATGTAGTAGTACTTGCGCTGCTGCCCGCTGGGCAGGGCCTGCCAGGTGCCGCGGGCCAGGCCAGCTTTCTCCAGGCGGTGCAGGGCCGGGTAAAGGGTGCCCTCCTTGAATTTGAAGTAGCCCTCGCTTTTCTCCTCCAGCTCCTTGATAATCTGGTAGCCGTACATCGGCTGCTGGCTGATCAGACAGAGGAGCAGAGACTCGATGTTACCCTTCATTAGCTCTTGCCGCTGTGACATCGGTGCTACCTCACTTGAACTTAAGGCGTATTATATCGCGCCTTAGCCTGGTTTGCAACAGGGTCAGGCGGGAACCGGCGGTTCGCCGGCCGCCGGGGTGTGGGCCAACTGCTTCAGGGCGGCCTTATCAATCTTACCCCCGGCGGACCGCGGTATCCGGTCGGTAAAAATGACCTGCTTGGGTACTTTGTAATCGGCGATTTGCTCCCGGCAGAACTGCCGGATTTCCGGCTCGGTGGCCCTCTCCCCTTCCTTGAGCCGGACGACGGCCCGCACTATCTCGCCGCGTATCTTATCGGGCACCCCCACCACGGTGGCCTCGGCTACCTTGGGGTGGGTGAGCAGCACGTCCTCGATGTCCACCGGATAGACGTTCTGCCCCTTGACGATAATCATCTCTTTCTTCAGGCCGACGAAGAACAGGTAGCCGTCCTCGTCGAGCCGGCCGATGTCGCCGGTATAGAGCCAGCCGTCCCGGAGCACCTCGGCGGTAGCCCGGGGGTTGTTATAGTACCCCGACAGCAGCGGGCCGCGGGCGGTAATCTCCCCCGCCTGGTGGGGGGGGAGCACCCGGCCGTTATCGTCCACTATCCTCACCTCCCAGCCCGGCAGGGCCCGGCCGCACGAGCCCACCTTGCCCGAGCCGTCCACCGGCATGCAGGTGACGTGCCCCAGGGCCTCGGTCAGGCCCCAGAGATCGATGACGGGCCGCCCGTAGTGCTGCTGGAAGCGCCGGATGGTATCCACCGGCAGCACCGCCCCGGCGCTGCCGCACATCCGCAGGAAGCGCAGGTCATGGCCGGTGCCGTCCCTCTCGGCGGTATTGATGGCCAGGGCATAGATGTAGGGTACCCCCATGAACATGGTGGCCCTGACCTGCCGGGCGGTCTCCAGGGCCCGGCCCACCTGGCCCCCCGCCACGATGGCCACGGTGCTGCCCCGGTCGATGCAGGTGAGCAGGATGATAATCAGGCCGAAGACGTGGTGCAGGGGCAGGGCGTAAAGGACGACGGTATCATCGGCGGTCTGCTGGAAGCCTTCCCCGGACGACCAGGCCTCCCACACCAG
>JAZDIY010000052.1:0-2925 GCA_043804445.1 Chloroflexota bacterium
GCCCTGGGGGCCTACGCCTACCGCTTGAACCAGCAGATTGATAGCCTGGGCCAGCAGCTGACCGCCACCCAGACCGCCCAGACCGCCCGCCTGAACACCCTGAGTAACGCCCTGGCGGCCTTCAGCGACAATACCGCCGCCGGCCTCGGCGAGCTGCAGGGGGGCCTGGGCACGCTAACGGGCGAGCTCAACACCCTGGCGGGGAGATGGGCCAGACGCAGACCCGGGTAAGCGACCTGGAGGACGAGGTAGGCACTCTCTCCACCCAGATTTCCCGCACCACCCTGAACGCCAGCCAGGTCTACCAGAAGGTGGCCCAGTCCGTGGTCCGGGTGACCGACGGCCAGCATACCATCGGCTCCGGCTTCATCTTCGATGACCGGGGCCACGTGGTCACCGCCAGCCATGTCGCAGAGCACCTCTCCCAGATAGAGGTTATCCTGCCCGACGGCTACATCGCCGCGGCCACCCTCACCGGTAACTCCCCGCAGAGCGACGTGGCCGTGCTCAAGCTGACCGGCCGGCTGACCGCCCCGCCGCTGACCCTAGCCGACTCGGCCACCCTGGTCGTCGGTGAGCCGGTGGTAGCCATGGGCAGCCCCCTGAACCTGCCCGACACCCTGACCACCGGCAGCATCAGCCAGCTGGACCGGTACGTGGAGATACAGCTTGACACGCAGACCCGCTGGACGCCCAACCTCATCCAGTTTGATGCCGCGGTGAACCCGGGCAACTCCGGCGGCCCGCTTTTCAACACCAAAGGGGAGGTCATCGGCCTGGTTATCGCCCGCATCAACCCGCAGGAGGGTGACGGCATCAATTACGCCGTCTCCGCCAACAAGGTAAAGCGGGTGGCCGCCGCCATCATCGACCACGGCGTTTTTGCCTACCCCTGGCTGGGCCTGGAGGTATCCGACCTGACCCCGGACACCGCCCTGGCCCTGGGACGGGAGACGGTTTACGGTGCCCTGGTGAGGGGGATATCGCCGGGAGGCCCCGCCACCAGCGCCGGCATCCAGCGGGATGACATCGTGGTGAGCTTTAACGGCACCGCCATCCGGAACGTGGCCCACCTCATCTCATACCTGGGCGAGCACAGCCTCCCCGGTGACCAGGTCAAAATCGGCCTGATAAGGGACGGCCAGGCTCTGGAGCGCTCTCTGATTGTGGGCCAGCGCTAGCCTTTAGCAGCGGCGCCGGCCCACAGCCGCCCGGCCAGCTCCTCGATATAGTCCCGGTTCTCCAGCCTGTCCCGCCAGCCCGCCGGGATAGCCGCCACGCCGAGGCCGGCCCCGGCGATGGCCCCGGTCATCGCCCCGATGGTATCGGTGTCCCCGCCCAGGCTAACGGCGTAGCTGACGGCCCCGGCGAAGGAATGGGCTTTGAGCCAGAAGGCGAAGATGGCCGCCGGCACCGAATCGGCGGCGGCCACGCCGTTCCCCAGCCCGGCCACCACCCGTTCCCTGTCCTCCGGCTCCTCCGCTAAAGCGGTAAAGCGGCCCAGCTTCTCCCGGTAGACCCCCGCCGCGGCAAAGGCCACCAGCCCGGCCAGAAATTCAGCCCGGTCAAAGGTGTCCGGGGCCAGGTTGGCCGCCAGGGCCACGGCACAGGCCTGCAGGGCAGCCCCTTCCCGGCCCAGGGGATGGGCGTGGGTAATCAGGGCCGATTTTTCGGCCACCTCCCGCAGCCTCACCGGGTCATCACGGTAGACCAGGCCCACCGGGGCCACCCGCATGGCCGCCCCGTTGCCGTAGGAGCCGCCGGGGTACACCCCCCGCGCCGCCTCGTCCCAGGCCGTCCCGGCCTTAAGCCGGCCAAAGATACGGGGCGGCCCCGGCCCGTAACCGCGCCAGGGCTCCTGCTGGTAGTTCTCCGCGAAGGTACGGGCCATATCCGCCCCGTCGAAACCGGGGCACCGGGCCAGGGACTGGGCCACCCCGATCATCATGTGGGTATCGTCGGTGTATTTGAGCACCGTCCGCCGGCGGGCCACCGCCTCAACCTCTGCCGCCCGGACTTCAGCACGCCCCTCGAAAGGGGCCCCCAGGCCATCGCCCACCGCCGTACCCACCAGGGCACCCAGGAACCGGCTTTTGGCCACTGTCTCCGTCACCATCAGCTCATAACCCCGATGGCAGGTGGTTACCACATTCGCATATACTCAAATACGCTTTTACGCAATTACGCATTTACTTAACACCGGGGCCGGGCCGCGTTTGAAAGGAGCGGGCACCCCTCCCCACCGGGGGTCTAAAAGCGTTTGGGGGCCAGCCGTCAGCTAGGGCAGGCCGATATCCCTCCGGTACTGCTCATACCGCTCCGGCGAGGCCGCCTCATAGGTGGTGGGCAGGGTTACGGGCAGGGTCATACCGTGTTCATGCGAATCGGCCAGACCCCGGGCTATCTCGCTGAACCGTGCGGCGGGGATGGTAAAAATCATCTCGCTGTCATTGGTCCCGGTGTGCCGGCGGTCACCCCAGCAGGGGAAGGCCAGGCTACACTTGCCGGTCTGGAGGGGAGGCACCAGGGTATCGGCGCAGACCGCTCCGGGGATAACCGAAACCTCAAAGCGCCCCCCTTCGTCATAGGTGGCCGCCTGAATCAGCCGGGCCATCTGGGCGGGATTCCCGTACATGAAGGCCAGGTCAATATCGAAGTGGCACTCGTCCAGGGGGGCAGTCACCAGACCCACGTACCGGCCCGGCTCAAAGTGGCGCATGGCCCGCTCGGTGATGGCCGCCGCCGGCTGGGTACGATTATAGCGTCCCAGCGTGTTGGCCCCGTCCAGAACGTAATCCGGGCGCCGGGCCAGCCCCATGACACAGGCCCCCACCGGGCAGACCATGTCCGCCTTGAACATGGCCATGGTCAGCCGGTTACGCCGGGCAAAACCGAAGCCCTGGCACAGCGCCACCTTATGGCCCA
>JAZDIY010000053.1:0-2664 GCA_043804445.1 Chloroflexota bacterium
GAACACGGCCTTGACCGGATAGGGTTTGCCCTCCAGGATAGCCCGGTAGACCTCAAAACCCTGGGTTGCCCTGGCCGATATCCCGGCGGGGCCCAGGGGGCGCTCTTTAAAGCCAAGGCGTTTCCCATCCGCCTCCGGAGATAAGAACTCTCTACCGACAATCGGGTTCATGGCAAGCTGGGGCGGTATGACGTTACCCCCCGGGACATCATAATCGCCGGTTAAGGCATAGAGAAGGCACAAGGCCCGGTTCGTCTGGCTGGCATTCGTCGTCTGTTCGATACCGACCCATGAGTACCAGCAGGACGGCCTGATGGTGGCCGTCATCCGGGCGGCTTCTACGATGTTCTCCGCCGGGACGTTAGTAATCTTTGCCACCTGTTCCGGTCTATACCCGGATACCGCCTCAGCCAGAAGCTGGAATACCGTCTTGCATTCGGTCTTCTCACCGCTTGCCGTCGTTACCGTGCCGGTGCCCATCAGGGATGGCGCGAAGGCCGGTTGCGTACCAGGAACGTAGGCTTTCAGCTCCCCGCTCTTAGCATCGGCCATGACATAACCGGTACGGTCACCCTGGCTGGTCAGCTCGTTAGCCCGGAGGAACTCACCGGTGCTGGTTTTCACCATAAATGGGGCGGTGGTCCAGTCCCGGACAAAGTCGTCATCATACAGTTTTTCCGCCAGCATGACGTTTATCATGCCTAAGATAAGGGCGCCGTCGGTGCCCGGGAGCAGCTGAAGCCAGAGGTCGGCCATCTCCGCCAGTTCTATCCGCCTCGGGTCAACCACGATGAGCTTGGCCCCTTTTCTCATCCCCTTCTCTATGAGCGGGAGCAAAGCGGTCCTGGTGGCATGAATATTGACGCCCCAGATGACAATGCAGGCCGACTGCTCGAACTCAGCCTTACCATTGGCCCGGTATATCTCCGGCCGAGCGTAGGTGTACGATGAGCAGTTATCCCGGTGCCACTGGCAGATGTTAGTGGTGGCAATGCTGTTAGGACTACCCAGGGCATTGGCCAACCTAATAATCCAAAAGGCCAATTCTGCCATGGGAGAGCCACCGGGCCCCGGACGGGCGAAGGCGATTGCCTCTGGCCCAAATTCTGCCTTTATCTTATTAAACTTCCCGGCGATTTCATCCAAGGCTTCATCCCAGCTTATTCGCTGCCACCCCGGGTCAGGGTCCCCTTTAGGATGCGTCCTTCGCACCGGATACCGCAATCTCTGCTGGTTATAGACCAGTTCGGGGGCCGCCAGTCCTTTCGGGCAGAGGGGACAGGAAAGGGGATGTTGTCTATCAGCAGCAACGCCGGTAAATACCCCGTCCTTGACTTCGGCAACAACCGGGCACCAACCTGAACATGTGGCGCAATAGGACCTGATTTTTACGGTGGCCACGGGTTTACTCATCACCGGCCGCCTCCCTTTTAAAAACTCAATATAAGATAACAGGGCTAACCGGATAAATCAACTTCGAGATTGACGCAAGAAGAGTTCTGGAACCATTACCAAAGCTTCATCATGGGTGGCGCCAGTGTCGGGGCATATCCACTGTAATCCGGCGCCAGCGGCACCATCTGATGACATCCACTCACCGGCGCCCCTGATGAGGCTATAAAATCCCGGCGGGGAGGGCAACTCTAGGTGGTTTGGGACAGCCGGCTCAGGTCTTGTTTGGCGGAGAGGATGTCCGCCCACAGGTCCCCGGTCTCTTTGAGCCTGTCGGGCAGGGTCATCAGGGTGAAATCGGTGGGGTAGACCTTGCCCAGTTCCTCCCAGCGCAGGGGGGTAGATACGGCGGCATCCGGGTCGGGGCGGGGTGAGTAAATGGAGGCCAGGGTCTTGCCCCGGACGTTCTGACCGTAGTCCACGAATACCTTGCCGCGGCGCTTGGCCTGCGCCCACTCCGTAGTTATCTCCCCGGGATGCCTCTGCACCAGGAATTTGCCCACTATCTCGGCGGCAGCGCGCACGCCTTTATAGCTGAGGCGGCGGGTGATGGGAACGTAGACGTGGAGGCCGGTCTTGCCGGAGGTCTTCACCAGGGCGTTGAGGTGAAGCTCATCGAGTGTCTCTTTCAGCCACCGGGCAACCTCACCGGCCATGGCAAACCCGGCGCGGTTCAACTCCGGTTCGGCCCCGGGCGGCTCCTGCCCGGAGTAGATGTAGGGGTCAAGGTCGAAGATAATGAAATCGGGATAATCAAGAAGACGGTCGGTGCTTTGTCCCTCCGCCGTGTCCGGCCCGGGGCTTATTCTGGAGAACCAGGTATGGAACTCAATGTTCGCCGTTTGTCCCAGCCAGAGGAGTGACGCCAGGTTGTCGCAGACCAGGTACTCGCCCCGGGAACCCTTCTCCTCGCTGATGTTCACCTTCCGGACAAAGTCCGGGACGGGATGTCCCCAGTGCTTCTGGTAGAAATGCTCGCCGTGGATGCCGTCGGGGTACCGGCTCAGGGTCAACGGGCGGTCTTTCAGGTGGGGTAGCAGGTACGGCGATACCCTGGCCAGATAGGTCAGCAAATCACGCTTGGTGAAATCCTGGTGGCCGGCGGTGGCGGGCCAGAGTACCTTGCCCATATGGTTCAGGCTGATCTGGCTGCCTTCAACCTCAACCGGGAAAGCCTCTCCGGGGTGCTGCAGTTGCTCAAGGACATTATCC
>JAZDIY010000054.1:0-3733 GCA_043804445.1 Chloroflexota bacterium
ACTCTTACCCGGAGAGTTGAAGAGGGGCGAAGCCTCTCTTAGCAAAAAATCTTCCCCGGAGAGTTTTAGAGAGGCTTGGCTTCTCTAAAAAGAATCTCCCCCCTCTCCTTGATAGGAGAGGGGGCCAGGGGGTGAGGTAGAAAATAAAATGAAGATAGCCCTCATTGGCGGCGGCAACATGGGAGAGGCCATGCTCTCGGCTATCGGGGACAAGGGGCTGGCCGCCGCCGGTGACATTACGGTGAGCGATGTCAGCGAACCCCGCCGCCAGTACCTCTCCCGGACGCACGGGGTAAAGGTAACGGCGGACAACCGGCAGGCGGTGGCCGCGGCGGAGGTGGTGGTGCTGGCGGTCAAGCCGCAGCACCTGGCCGAGGTCATGGCCGGGCTCAAAGGGCGGCTCGCCTCCGGTCAGCTGCTGCTCTCCATCGTGGCCGGGGCCCGGATAGACACCCTGCGGGCGGGGCTGGGCCATGACCGCATCGTCCGGGTGATGCCCAATACCCCGGCCCAGATTGGCGAGGGGATGAGCGTCTGGACGGCCACCGCCGGGGTGACCGCCCTCCAGAAAGAGCGGGCGGGGGCTATCCTGGGGGCGATGGGTAAACAGCTTTACGTTACCGACGAGGACGATATTGACAAGGCCACCGCGGTGAGCGGCAGTGGCCCGGCCTACATCTTCTACTTCGTGGAGGCCCTGACGGCGGCGGCGGAGGGGCTGGGCCTGCCCCCGGACACGGCGGCGGGGCTGGTGCGGCAGACGCTCGCCGGCTCGGCCCATTTTCTGGAGAAGTCGGGTAAGGAGCCCGCCGAGCTGCGCCGCATGGTTACCTCGCCGGGCGGCACCACGGCGGCGGCCCTGGCCCGTCTGGAGGAGGGGCAGTTTGCCGGGCTGGTGCGGGAGGCGGTCGCCGCCGCCTACCGGCGGGCCAAAGAGCTGGGTGGTTAGCCGTGGCGGTCTTGATTAGCCTGCTGGTCCTCCTCTGTCAGGCCCTCAGCCTGGCCATCGTCATCTGGGTGCTGCTGTCCTGGGTGAGGCCGTCACCGGGCCATCCCCTGGTGGTGCTGCTGGGCCGGATTACCGAGCCGGTGCTGCGGCCGCTGCGGCGCGTCCTGCCCCGCACCGGCATGTTCGATTTCTCCCCGGTGGTGGCCATTATCCTGCTGCAGCTGGTTATTTCCTTATTAGTCCGGCGGTAACCGGCGTTTTAGCCGTGCTACTTCCCGAAACTATTGTCATTCCGCCCTTTTTGCTTTATATTGTCTCTGGTGGTCTGACGGCAGCAAACCGATTGGGGGTACTGGCATGAAATTTTGGCAGACGGTATTTCTTATCCTGCCGGGTCTTATTCTGGTGGCGGCGGCGGCCTGTAATCCGTTAGGCGGCCAGCCGTCGGTGACCACCCAGCCGGTCAAGGTGACGAGGGGTGATCTGGACGTTACTGTCAGCGGCAGCGGCAGCGTGGAGGTGGCCGATGAGGCGAAGCTGTCCTTCGGTGCCGCCGGCAAAATAGCCCGGATAACGGTTGAGCAGGGCGATAAGGTCCAGGCGGGCGACCTGCTGGCCAGTCTGGATACCGATGCCCTGGAGCTGGCCCTGACCCAGGCCCGTCTGGCCCTGGCCCAGGCCAATCTGGCCCGTGCCCAGGCCATATCGGCCCGTGACCAGGCGCAGTATGACCTGAACTACCTGAAGAACATCACCCGGGCCACCAGCGACCGGATAAAGGTGCAGGAGTCCCAGCTGGCCGCCGCCGAGGTGCAGATTAAGACCACCGAGGCGCAGATTGAGTCTTCGGAGCAGGGGGTGGCCCATGCCCAGAAGCAGCTCGACGAGGCGGTCATTACCGCCCCGCTCAGCGGGGTGGTGGCCGAGGTCTTCCCTGACGAGGGTGATACCGTCGCGGCGACGACCACCGTTATCCACCTGGTTGACCCGGCCACCATGGAGGTCAAGGTGGAGGTGGACGAGATTGACGTCCCCAAGGTGGGGCCGGGTGGCCGGGCCGTGGTTACCCTGGACGCCCTGCCCGACCGGGAGTTCGAGGGGGAGGTGGCCCGTATCGCCGTTTTACCCACCCTGGAGGGCGGGGTGGTATCTTACCAGGCGACCATCAGCTTTGATGTTGCCGAGAGCGATGGTGTCCGCATCGGCATGAGCGCCACCGCCGATATCGTCGTCCAGAGCCAGACGGGCGTCTTGCTGTTGCCCAACCGGGCGATTGGCACCGATAGCCAGGGTAAGCCGGTGGTGAAGGTGCCGGTCAGCGGGGCGAACGGGGCGAGCGCGGACAGGTCTATCGTGACCGGCATCACCAATGGTATTGAGACCGAGGTAGTCAGCGGGCTTGAGGAAGGTGATACCGTGTTGATAGAAAGGCAGGTCGAATCGGCCTCACCCTCCCTTTTCGGTGGCTAGGTAACGGCAGGTGGTAGTAACGTGATTGATCTGGACAACATCACCAAGATATACCGCATGGGTAAGGTGGAGGTGCCGGCCCTGAGGGGGGTAAGCCTCAAGGTTAAGGGAGGAGAGATGGTAGCCATCGTGGGCGCCTCGGGCTCCGGTAAGTCCACCCTGATGCATATCATCGGCTGTCTGGACAAACCCACCGTGGGCCAGTACCGGCTGGAGGGGGTTGACGTCGGCCGCCTGAATGATAACAAGCTGGCGGAGATAAGGAGCCAGAAGCTGGGCTTTGTCTTTCAGGAGTTCAACCTGCTGCCCCGGGCCAGTGCCCTGTCCAACGTGGAGCTGCCCATGGTCTACGCCGGCGGCCGGCATAAGCACCAGCGGGCGATGGAAGCCCTGGAGCGGGTGGGCCTGGGACAGCGGGCCCGGCACAAGCCTACCGAGCTATCGGGCGGTGAGCAGCAGCGGGTAGCTATCGCCCGGGCCCTGGTGAACACCCCGGCCGTCATCCTGGCCGATGAGCCTACCGGCAACCTGGACAGCGCCGCCACGGCGGATATTATCGCTATCTTCTGCCAGCTGCACCGGGAGGGTATTACCGTGGTGCTGGTGACCCATGAGCCGGATGTGGCGGCCCAGACCCAGCGTATTATCCGCCTGATGGACGGCAGGGTGGTCAGCGATAAGCCGGTGGCCCAGACCGGTAAACCCAACCTGGCGGGGGATGAGCCATGAAGTTTGCCGAGTCCTTTATTATCGCCCTGCGCTCCCTGACGGCCAACAAGCTGCGCTCGTCCCTGACCATGCTCGGTATCATTATCGGCGTGGGGGCCGTTATCACCCTGGTCTCGGTGGGCCGGGGGGCCCAGGCCAGCATCACCGCTACCTTCGAGGGGCTGGGCACTAACGTGGTCTATGTCCAGCCCCAGAACCCGGACGCCCCCGGGTTTGCCGCCCTGTCACCGGGGTATGCCGAGCAGACGCTGACCCTGGCCGACACCGATGCCCTGGCGGAGATTCCCGGGGTGGTGGGTATTGCCCCTACCAACGAGAACTTCGTTGAGGTGGTGGCCGGGACCGAGAACGTCTTCGTGGTCATCCACGGCAGCACCGCGGCCTATCTGGAGGCGTACGGCCACCAGCTGGGCTGGGGCCAGTTTATCACGGAGCGGAACGTGAAGGCGCGGGACATGGTGGTGGTGCTGGGTAGTAAAGTGGCCAATGACCTTTTCGGCCTGGCGGACCCGGTGGGGCAGACGGTAAAGATCAAAGACAAGCGGTTTACCGTCATCGGCGTGCTGGCCCCCAAGGGCGGCAGCA
>JAZDIY010000055.1:0-5363 GCA_043804445.1 Chloroflexota bacterium
CGCTGCCGCCAAAAGCAAAGCCAAGGTAGAGGTGAAAGAAGCTTAACCATGCCAAAACTAAAAACGCACAAGGGGGCCGCCAGCCGCTTCCATGTTACCGGCAGCGGTAAAATTATGCGGACCAAGGGTGGCAAAAGCCACTTCCGGCGGCGCAAGCCGCAAAGGGTGAAGCGTCTTTACGATGAGATGATTGCGGTCAGCCCCGCCGACCGTACCCGGCTTAAACGGCTGATACCTTACGGGGCACGCTAGACCAGGGCCGGAGAATAATAGTTCAAGCTTAGATTTCAGGACCAGGAGGACACCTTTGGCACGGGTAAAGAGAGGCGCTACGGCTCATCGCCGTCACAAGAAGCTACTGGCACTGACCAAGGGGCAGCGGGCCACCCGGCATTCCCTTTTCCGCCGGGCCCACGAGTCCATGATGCACTCCCTCAGCTACGCTTACTTTCACCGCCGCGAGCGCAAGGGGGACATGAGGCGGCTGTGGATAACGCGCATCAGCGCCGCCAGCCGCGCCCAGGGTCTCAACTACGCCCAGCTCATCAACGGCCTGAAAAAATCAGGGGTGGAGATTAACCGCAAAATACTGGCCGATATGGCCGTCCGGGAACCGGAGGCTTTTGCCAGCGTGGTGACCATCGCCAAGGGCCAGGCGGACAATTAGACCCCCGCTTTAACCGCCGCGCATGCTAGAACAACTGGAAGCACTTAAAACCAGAGCCCTGCGGGAATTAGACGGCATCAGCCAAATCCAGGCACTGGAGCCATGGCGGGTCCGCTACCTGGGCAAGAAGAGCGAGTTGACCGGCATCCTGCGCGGCCTGTCGGGGCTGGCCCTGGAGGCAAGGAAGGCCGTCGGGGGCCGGGCCAACCGGGTCAAGATTGAGCTTGAGGACAGCCTGGCCCGGAAAAGAGAGGCCCTGGAAGAGGCCCAGATGGCTTCCCCTCAAGGCGGCATTACCGATATCTCCCTGCCCGGCCGCCCCCTCCCCGGCGGGCGCTGGCACCCCATCACCCAGACCATACGGGAAATCAGTGACATCTTTGTCTCCATGGGCTTCCAGGTGGTGGAGGGACCGGAGGCGGAGAAAAACTACTACAACTTTACCGCCCTGAATATACCTGACGAGCACCCCGCCCGCGATACCCAGGCCACCTTCTGGCTAGACCCGCCGGAGACGACGGCCAACCCGGTGCTGCTCCGTACCCATACCACCTCGGTAACCGCCCGTATCCTGGAAACCCGCCGGCCGCCCATCCGGGTGATTGAGCCGGGTAAGGTCTACCGCTACGAGGCCATTGATACCAGCCACCTCCCCATGTTCCACCAGATTGACGGGGTCGCCGTGGACCGGGGCATCACCATGGCCGACCTGAAGGGCACCCTCTATGAGTTCGCCCGCCGTTTCTTCGGGGAGGGGGTACGGGTGCGCTTCCGCTGTGACTATTTCCCCTTCGTGGAGCCGGGGGTGGAGATGGCCATCGGCTGCTCGGTCTGCGCCGGGAAAGGCTGCCGGGTATGCGGCAACACCGGCTGGATCGAGATACTGGGGGCGGGGATGCTGCACCCGCAGGTGCTGCGCTACGCCGGCATTGACCCGGAGGTCTACAGCGGGCTGGCCTGGGGGATGGGGGTAGAACGCCTGCCCATGCTCCGCTACGGGATTGATGACATCCGCCTCTTTTACAGTAACGACCTCCGGTTTCTCCGGCAGTTCTAAAGGACAGGATAGATGAAGGTCCCCCTGAAATGGCTCAGAGACTACGTTGAAATCAGGCTGACACCGGCCGAGATTGCCGACCGGCTGACCATGGCCGGCACCGAGATCGGCGGGATGACGGCCACCGGCGGGGACTGGGACAGGATGGTGGTGGGGCAGATTACGGCAGTGGGCCCCCACCCCAACGCCGACCGCCTGCACCTGGTGACCATCAACATCGGCCCCGAGCAGCCGACGGTGGTCTGCGGGGCCCCTAACCTGACGGTGGGGGACAAGGTGGTCTTCGCCCCGGTGGGGGCCCGGCTCACTGACCCTCACAGCGGCCAAGTGGTCACCCTGAAAACAGCCAAGATCCGCGGCGTCGAGTCCAGCGGCATGGCCTGCTCGGAAAAAGAGCTGGGCATCTCGGACAACCACGAGGGCATCATGGTGCTATCCCCGGAGGCCCCGGTGGGCACGCCCCTGACCGAGTACCTCGGTGATACCGTGCTGGACGCCGAGGTAACCCCCAACCGCGCCGACTGCCTCAGCATCACCGGCATCGCCCGTGAGGTGGCCGCCCTGACCGGACAGGCGGTACGCCTCCCCGACCTCGGCTACCCGGAAACCGGCCCGGCCATCACCGAAGTGGTATCGGTGGAGATTGCCGACCCCGACCTGTGCCGGCGCTACTGCGCCAGCCTGGTCACCGGCATCAGGGTAGGGGAATCCCCGCCGTGGCTGCAGCAGCGGCTGCTGGCCTGCGGTATGCGCCCCATCAACAACGTGGTGGACATAACCAACTACGTCATGCTGGAGTACGGCCAGCCCCTGCACTCCTTCGACTATCACCAGGTCAGCGGCGGCAAAATCGTGGTACGCCGTGCCGCCGCAGGTGAGGTGCTGGTCAGCCTGGACGGGGTGGACAGGGCCCTCACCACTGACATGCTGGTCATCGCCGACGGAGAGCGGGCGGTGGCCATCGGCGGGGTGATGGGCGGGGCCAACAGCGAGGTCACCGGGGGGACCACCGCCATCCTGCTGGAGGCGGCCAGCTTCAACCCGGCCAATATCCACTATACCGGCCGGACCCTGTCCCTGCCCAGCGAGGCCTGCCTGCGCTTCGAGCGGGGTATCAGCCCGGAGCTGACGGTGCCGGCCCTGCGGCGGGCCACCCAGCTGATACTGGAGCTGGCCGGCGGGCAGGCGGCCCGCGGCATCATTGATGTTTACCCCGGGCGGGTGGAGACGCCGCCCATCCGTTTGACCACGGCCAGGGTAAAACAGCTGCTCGGCGTTGAGTTCAGCCTGGACCAGATAATCTCGGCGCTGTCGGCGCTGGGCTTTACCTGCGCCGGGGGCAGCGCCGACCCGTCAATGATGGTGACGCCTCCCTACTGGCGCACCGACGTCAAGCTGGCCGAGGATCTGGTGGAAGAGGTAGCCCGCGTCCAGGGCTACGACAAAATTGCCATCACCATGCTCAGCCAGCCGATACCCCAGCACGACCCGGCCCCGATGCCCCGCCTGAAGGCACGGGTGGGACAGGCCCTGGTGGGCTACGGCTTCCAGGAGATAATCAGCTACTCCCTGACCAGCCTGAAACAGCTGGGGCGGCTGCTGCCCGAACCCCACCCCCTGGAGCCGGCCCCCATCCCGCTGGCCAACCCCTTAAGCGCCGACCAGGAGGTGCTGCGCCCCAGCCTGCGGCCCAACCTGCTGGCCGCTCTGGTAGCCAACCGGCGGCACGAAGATAACGGTATCCGGCTTTTTGAGATGGGCCGGGTGTACCTGCCCGGCACCGGGGAACTGCCCGACGAGCGTGATATTCTCGGGGCGGTACTCAGCGGGCCCCGGCAGGAGGCATCATGGCACGGCGGGGGAGGCAACCTTGACTTCTACGACACCAAGGGGGTGGTGGAGGGCCTGTTCCGGCAGCTGGGGGTAGCGGTGGACTTTACCACCGCTAATGACGATAGCTTCGCCCCGGGCAAGCAGGCGGCGATAGTGGTGGCCGGTAACCGGCTGGGGGTCATCGGCGAGCTGCACCCCAGGGTGCTCCAGGCCTTTGAGATTCCGGAGACCACCTGCCTCCTTGAGATTGACCTGGCGGCCCCGGCACCGCTGACGGCGGCCCACCCCAGGTACCAGCCGGTGCCCCGCTTTCCGGCTACCGTCAGGGACCTGGCCCTGGTGGTAGAGGCTGCGGTAACTCACCGGAGAGTTCTGGATACCCTGCAGGGCTTTTCGCTGCTGACTCAGGTCAGCCTGTTCGATGTCTACACCGGGGGGCAACTGCCGCCGGGCAAGAAGTCCCTGGCCTACCGGCTGGCCTTTCAGTCACCGGAACGCACCCTGACCGACCAGGAGGTAGATCAGGTCGAGCAGCAAATCCTAGCCAGGCTTGCTGCGGAGCTGGGGGCCACCCGGCGGGCCTGAAAAAACACCCCACTCCTCATTAGCCCAGTGGCCAGCAAGTTACCCTGCCTTTCCCTTCCCATCGTCTTCCCCATCGTCTTCCCTGTCTTCCCCGTCTTCTTCATCTTTCTCCCGGGACGGCCTCAGCACCAGCACCGCCAGGGCGATGATGGGCAGCTGGAGCAGGATGATGAGGATGGTGTTGAGCAGGGTGAACCTGACATAACGGCCGGTAGAGAGGGCCACGATGGCGATAATCATGCCGACCACGAACACCGTGTAGTACGCCAGCAATCTCATCACCCGTCTCCTTGGCGGCCAGCTAGCCGCCGGTAAGCTGCTTAAGGGTATTGCCTACCTCGTTCAGCGGCACCAGACGGGACTCCTTCTCGGCCCGCCGCTTGACCTCCACGCTGTCCTTCTCCAGGGTACGCGGGCTGACGGTAACCCGGAAGGGTATCCCCAGCAGGTCGGCGTCGTTGAACTTGACGCCGGGAGACTCGCGGCGGTCGTCAAAGAGCACCTCCCAGCCCTGCTCCATCAGCTCGCCGTAAAGCCGGTCGGCCACCGCCTCTACCGGTGTGTTCTCCCGGTAGAGCGGGCAGAGGTAGACCTGGTAGGGGGCGATGGGCAGCGGCCAGACGATACCCTTGTCATCGTGGTTCTGCTCGATGGCGGCGGCCAGCAGCCGGCCCACCCCGATGCCGTAGCACCCCATGACGATAGGGTGGGGCGCCCCGCTGGCGTCGGTATAGACGGCCCCCAGCTTCTCACTGAGGAAGGTGCCCAGCTTGAAGACGTGCCCCACCTCGATGCCGTGCCGTGAGACCAGCTTACCGGCGCATCTCGGGCAGACATCTCCGGCCCGGGCCAGGGCGATGTCGGTCACCAAATCGGGCTGGAAGTCCCGGGGGTAGTTAACGTTCCTCAGGTGGGTGGCCGGCCGGTTGGCCCCGGCCACAAAGTTGGTGCCAGTGGTGACCGAGTCATCGGCGATAACCCTGAAGCCGCCCAGGCCCACCGGCGAGGCGGCCCCGGCCACGATACCGGCGGCGCTGACCTCTTCTTCCGTAGCCATGCGGAGCTCAGCGGCGTGCAGGACATTCCCCAGCTTGACCTCGTTTACCGCCAGGTCTCCCCGGATGGCCACGAAGACCAGCTCCCCGTCAGCCAGGTAGAACACCGCCTTCAGGGTGCGGCCCGGGGGCACCCCCAGGAAACCGGAGACCTCCTCGATGGAGG
>JAZDIY010000056.1:0-5088 GCA_043804445.1 Chloroflexota bacterium
ACAGAGCCTGAAAGACAACGAGCTGGCCAGGCTGGGCCGGATCCATAGCGCCGCCGAGGCCCGGCAGGCGGTGCACCTGGCCCGCCGCGCCGGCTTTGACAACCTGAACCTGGACCTGATCTACGGGCTGCCCGGCCAGACCCTGGCCGACTGGCGGCGGACACTGACCGGGGCCCTGGAGATGGCCCCCGAGCACCTCTCCCTGTACGCCCTCAGCCTGGAGGCGGGCACCCCATTAGAGAGGGACATCGCCGACGGACACCTGCCCGCCCTTGACCCCGATCTGGCCGCCGACCAGTACGAACTGGCCGAAGATATACTGGCGGAGCATGACTACCGGCACTATGAGATATCCAACTGGGGCAAGGAGGGGCGGCAGTGCCGCCACAACCTGACCTACTGGCATAACCAGCCCTACCTGGGGGTGGGGGTGGCCGCCCATTCTTATGTGGACGGTCACCGCCGGGCCAATACCGAGGACCTGGACGCTTATCTAGCGGCTTTTGCCGACGGCACTCAGCCGCTAGTGGCCATGGACGAGGCGATTGGCCCGGAGCTGGAGCGGGCGGAAACGGTCATCCTGGGCCTGCGGCTGTGCCGGGGCATCGGCCCGGATGAGATTAAGCAGCGGCTGGGCCCGGACGCCCTGGCACCGTACCGCCGGCAGGTGACTGAAATGAGCGATGCCGGCCTTCTGGAGCAGGCCGGCGGCCACCTCAGGCTCACCCGCCGCGGCCGCCTGCTCAGCAACGAGGTATTCTGGCGTTTCCTGCCGGATGGGGAGGCATAGAGCGAGATGGACCGGGCCCTCATCAGAAACTTCTGCATCATCGCCCACATTGACCACGGCAAGTCAACGCTAGCCGACCGGCTGATTGAGCTGACCGGGGCCCTGCGCCACGAGGAGATATGCGAGCAGGTGATGGACAGCATGGAGCTGGAAAGGGAGCGCGGCATCACCATCAAGGCCAAGGCCATGCGCCTGAGCTACAAGACCGGGCACGGCACCTACCGGCTCAACCTCATCGATACGCCGGGGCACGTGGACTTCTCTTACGAGGTATCCCGCACCCTGGCCGCCTGCGAGGGGGCGGTGCTGGTGATTGACGCCACCCAGGGTATCCAGGCGCAGACGCTGGCCAACACCTATCTGGCCATGGAGCATAATCTGGAGGTGATTCCGGTCATCAACAAGATTGACCTGCCGGGGAGTGAGGCGGAGCGGGTGCTGGAGGAGATTGAAAGCGTGCTCGGCTACCCCGGCCAGGACGTGCTCCTCATCAGCGCCAAGACCGGGCAGGGGGTACCCCGGCTGCTGGAAGAGATTGTCCGGCGCGTCCCGCCGCCCCGGGGCGATGCGGCACGACCCCTCCGGGCCCTCATCTTTGACTCGCGCTACGATACCTACAAGGGGGTTATCGCCTACCTGCGCGTGGCGGACGGCCGCGTCTCTCCGGGAGACCGCCTCCGCCTGATGCACCAGGGTACCGAGATGGAGGTGCTGGAGGTAGGCTATTTTGCCCCCGGCCCCTGCCCCGTAGCCGAGCTGGCCGCCGGCGACGTCGGCTACATCGCCACCGGCCTCAAGAGCGTGGCCGAGTGCCATGTCGGTGACACGGTGACCTCGACCCCCCACGGCGCCACCGAGCCGCTCATCGGCTACCACCCCCCCAAACCGATGGTCTTTGCCGGTATCTACCCCACCCAGGCCGAGGACTTCAAGGAGCTGCGGGACGCCATCGAAAAGCTGAACCTGAACGATGCCGCCCTCTCCTACCAGCCGGAGTCCAGCCCGGTGCTGGGTAACGGCTTCCGCTGCGGCTTCCTGGGGCTGCTGCACCTTGACATCGTGCGGGAGCGCCTGGAGAGGGAGTTCTGGCTCTCCCTGGTGGTCACCGTACCCGGTGTCAGCTTCGTCATCACCCGCACCAACGGCCAGCAGTTCACCATCACCAATCCCAGCGAGTTCCCCGACCCCTCGGAGATTGAGCAGGTCGCCGAGCCCTGGGTCAGCACCTCGGTTATCACCCCATCCAGCTTCATCGGCTCGCTGATGGAGCTCTTCACCGAAGCCGGGGGCATTTACAAACACACCGAGTACCTGGGGCAGTACCAGGCCGTCGGCGACCTGGGCCAGCGGGTACGCCTGGAGTACGAGCTGCCGCTGCGGGCCATGCTGACCACCTTCTACGACCAGCTGAAGAGCCGCAGCCGCGGCTACGCCTCGCTGGACTACGAGTTCATCGGCTACCGTAAGGCGAAGCTGGTCAAGCTGGACGTGCTGGTGAACGAGGTACCGGTGGACGCCTTCAGCCGTATCGTGCCGCCGGATAAGGCCCAGGAGGTGGGCCGGGCCATGGTGGCCAAGCTGAAGGAGGTCATCCCGCGCCAGCTGTTCCAGGTGCCCATCCAGGCCGCCGTGGGCAGCCGCGTGGTGGCCCGGGCAGACATCTCGGCCAAGCGCAAGGACGTCCTGGCCAAATGCTATGGCGGCGATATCACCCGCAAGCGCAAGCTGCTGGAGAAGCAGAAAGAGGGCAAGAAGAAGATGAAGAGCATCGGCCGGGTGGAGGTGCCCAAAGAGGCCTTCCTGGACGTGCTGAAGCTCGGCTAGGTCTGAGCATATAAGGGAGGAAAGCCCGATGAGCTTAAGCTGCGGACTGGTCGGTATTACCGCCTGCGGTAAGACCACCATCTACAACGCCATCACCGCCGCCGGGGCGGCCAGCTATGACGGGACCGAAACGCACCGCGCCGTGGTCAACGTGCCTGACCCGCGCCTCCAGGCCCTGGCGGAGATATACCACCCCCAGCGCATCGTCCCGGCGACCCTCAAGGTAGTGGATATCCCCGGCCTCAAGACCGGCGCCGGGGACAAAACGGGGCGCGGCAGCCAGCTGCTGGCCCACATCAAGGACGTTGATGCCCTGCTGCACGTGGTGCGCTGCTTCGCTCCGGGCGATGACCCGGCGGGCGCCGGCAGCATCGACCCGGTGCGCGACGTGGAGACCATCGACCTGGACATGATGGTGGCCGACAGCCAGACCCTGCAGAACAAGATTGAGCGCCTGGCCAAGAAGCTGAAGGCCGGGGACAAGGAGTCCGCCCGGCAGACCGCCGACTGCCAGAAGGTGAAGGACGGGCTGGAGCAGGGCGTACCCGCCCGCCGGCAGGGGCTGAACGAGCGGGAGGAGGACAGCGTCCGCGAGTGCAACCTGGTCTCCCTCAAGCCGGTGCTCTACATCGCCAACATCAGCGCCATGGCCGACGCCGACGGCCCCCACGTCAGGGCCCTCCAGGCCCTGGCCGCCGGGGAGGGCACCGAGGTTATCCCCATCTGCGGCCGGGACGAGGCGGATATCAGCCAGCTTGACCCGGCCGACCGCCCGGAGTTCCTGGCCGAGCTGGGACTCAAGGAGTCCTCCATGACCCGGCTGCTCCAGGCGGCCTACCGGAAACTGGGCCTGGTAAACTTTTTCACCGTGGGCGAGGACGAGGTCCGGGCCTGGACCTGCCGCCGGGGAGACAGGGCCCCCGTGGCGGCGGGTAAGATTCATACCGACATGGAGCGGGGGTTCATCCGCATGGAGGTGATGAGCACCCCGGACCTGCTTGAGCTGGGCAGCGAGGCCGCCGTGGTGAAGGCCGGCAAGCAGCGCCTGGAGGGCAAGAGCTACGAGGTCCAGGAAGGCGACATCGTGACGGTGCTCTTCAACACCGGCTAGCCGGTTGCCGGCCCGGTTGACAGCGCCGTCATCTTAATAAGATACTGTAACTCAACCTACCAGCTAGTGTGAGGAGGTACCCGGATGAAAAAACCAAACGCTCCCGACGAACCGAGACTGGGGCTACTCCAGGCCGAACCCGGGCCACTGGAGCTGGACCTGGCCCGGACGGCGGTCATGGTGATTGATATGCAGAACGGCTATGCCAGCCCGGGCGGTCTGTTTGACCGGCGCCGTTTTGATCTCTCGCAGGTACCGGCAGTGACCGCCGCCATCCAAAAGCTCACCGGTGCCGCCCGGGCCAGCGGCAATAAGGTAATCTACGTGGTCACCACCCACCCGGCTGATTTAGCCGATAGCGGCGGCGAGGACTCCGCCGCCTGGCACAAAGACGCCGCCCTGACGCTGGAACGGGAGCACCCCGAGTGGCGGGACACCTTCACCATACGGGGCACCTGGGGGGCGGAGGTCATCGATGCCCTGAAGCCCCAGGCCGGCGATATCGTCTTCGAGAAGATGCGGTACAGCGCCTTCTTCCAGACCAACCTGGATACCGTATTGAAGACTTACCGCATCAAGTACCTGCTGTTCGCCGGGGTAGCCACCAATATCTGCGTGGAGGCCACCATCCGGGACGCCTACTACCTGGGCTACTTCCCCATCCTGGTCACCGAGGCCACCGGCTCGCTCGGGGCCGAGTTCCTGAAGCAGGCCACCATGCATAACGTCAAGACCTGTTACGGCTGGCTGACCTCCACGGGAAATGCCATCCGGGCCCTTAAGATTTGACACCAAGCCCGTTGAGGTAGTCCCTGACCTCAGCCGCCGACATGACGTTGGCGTATTTGGCATTAAGGTCAAAGAGGTTCACCTTGTGGCTGACCTCACCCCGGTCAAAGGTGCCTTCCTCAATCACCGCCGCCTTATAGCCGTAGGAGGCGGCATCCACCACGCTGGCGCGGACACAGCCGCTGGTGACGCCCCCGCAGAACAGCAGGGTATCTATCCCCAGGGGGTTGAGCACACTGACCAGCGGCGTGCTGAAGAAGATGCTGGGGGCCACCTTGCGGATGACCAGGTCCCCGGCCACGGGGGCAATCTCGGCCACCACCTCGTTACCCCCCTTGCCCGCGTTCACCCTGCCCGAGTTTGACCGCTTCTTTATCCACTCCTTGGGCAGCGACGGGTCACCCACGCTGTAGATGACGGGGACCTTTTTCTGCCGCGCCAGGGGCAGCAGGGCGGCAATCTGGTGCACCGCCTGCCAGCCGCTCTCACCGGAGCTCAAGGGGAAGCGCTCGATTGATTTCAGTATCGGCTCGGGCCGGTCGCCCAGAAAGATATAGGTGGCGTCAATGACCAG
>JAZDIY010000057.1:0-3987 GCA_043804445.1 Chloroflexota bacterium
GTTCCTTGGCCGGCAGGCCGCGGAACTGCCAGCGCACCAGGGGCATCAGCTCCGTATCCTTATTTATCTCCCGTTTAATCCTGACCAGTTTGCCCTTTGCCTCCAGAACGCCGATGTACTCCCTCAGGTCTTTGTAGTAACCCATGCGACCTCCTTCTTTAGTACTGAATAACCGGGGGGTTGTTACTGTATAATATTGATTGAGGGGGGTTTTGTCAATATCGGCGGTCGGCAGCCGGTGATAGCCGGTACAGGAGGATAGAGTAGCCCTGGTTGCCGTTGGCTAGGCAGCCGAAGCGGGGCTGCCCGCGGCTAAGTGGGGTTTGCCCCTCCGGGAGCGGTAGATAAACAGGGCCACTGAGGCCATCATTATCATCACCGCCAGCACCTGGGCCTGCTGCAGGCCCCAGAGGGTGATGTTCTCCTGCCTCACGAAGGTAAGCGCGAAGCGCCCCAGGGAGTAGAAGGCGAGATAGCTGAGGAACAGCTGTCCGTCCCGGGTGAAGCGGCGGCCCACCGTGAGCAGGTACCACAGCACCAGCCCGTTCCAGAGCATCTCGTATACCGGATAAGGGTGGGTGGGCACGCCCAACAGGTTGGCGGGTATCATGGCGTCGGGGTTCACGTAGATAAAGGCCCAGGGCAGGCTGGTGATGCCGCCGTAGGCATCGCCGTTGACGATGCAACCCAGACGGCCGATTATCTGGGCCGCCAGCAGGCCGATGGTCACGGCATCTAACAGCCGCCACAGCGGCAGGTGCCTAATCCTGGCGTACAGGACCAGGGCCAGGCCGCCGCCGGCCAGCCCGCCCCAGATGGCCAGGCCCCCCTGCTGAATCTGTAAAATCAGGGCAGGGTGGCTGGCGTAGTACCCCCACCGGTCGATAATATGGACCAGCCTGGCCCCCAGTATGCCGCCGAGCAGTACCCAGGGGAGCATGGCGTAGAACTCGTCACGGGGGATGCCCTTACGCTGGCCCCGGTAGGCGGCAATGAACACCGCTGCCGCCACCCCGGCCAGAATAGCCAGGCTGTACCAGCGCAGTTCGAAGCTGCCCAGGCGGAATATCAGCGGCTCCAGGTTAATGACAATGCCGTGCATTCAAACCGCCCCGGTTATCTCTGGAATTATGGCCCGGTGACGACGGGTTGGCGCCGGTGTCCGGCCGGCTGACCACCAGGGTAATGCCGTTTACGGCGGTGACGCTGACCCTCTCGCCAGGCTGTAAAGGATGGGCCGAGCCGGCGCTCCACAGCTCCCCGCGGGAGCGGACCAGGTACCGGGCGTTACTGACCGACCCCAGTCTGGACACCACCTCTGCCTCGGTGCCCACCAGACCCTCTGCCCCGGTGACTACCGGCTGTCTCATTGACCTGATGATGAACCAGTACAGCAGACCCGAGACCACCACGATAAACGAGTAGATGGCTGCGGCCGGCCCGGCCGGCACGAGCCAGAAGACGGGCAGGGCTAGCAGCGGCATCAGCAGGAACAGATGGCACATTCAGTGCTTGATCCTCTTTGCATCTTTGCTCACCGGCTGATTAACCCGGCCAATCGTCTGCAGGTCACGCTCGTAGCCGCACTGGAGGCACTGCTCGTACCAGCCGTGGTGGTCGCGGTCAATGATGACGTTGCCATGACATCGGGGGCAACTTTTCAAATGTAACATATTGTTATTATACTGGAAGATTTTTACGCTAAGATTAAGGAATCATTAGATTAAGGTTAGAGTTCGGTAAAGAAGCTGAGGAAGATGGTAAGGGCCATGAGCAGTCCGGCGGAGACCATAGCCCTCCGTTTCACCAGTCTCATGTTCCACCGACAGTCGCTCAGCCGCCGCGATAGCTGGTGACGCTGGATACTCTCCAGCATGATGGTAATACCCACCAGGTTGGAGAGGATCCCGGCGACGATGAAGGCCGTCTGGTAACTGGTCAGGAAGGCGGCCAGCCCGGACAGGCCGATCAGGGGAAGCATGTCGCTCAGGTGGTGGGCACAGCAGGCCGCCATGGAGCCGGCGGAAACACCGCCGGAGGCGGTCACCGAGGTGGTAGCGGCGGCTTGGCGTTGCCTCATGCCCTGCCGGATGAATGAGAACAGCCCCACCTGCACCCCGAAGCCGACCGCCAGGGCCGTTACCCAGTACCACAGCCGGTAGGTTTGTTCCAGGGCGTGCTCCGGCCCCCCGGCCAGGCTGATGATACCCATATAGACCAGGAGCAGCAGGACGGCAGCCCCCACCCCGGTCAGTACGTGTCTTCTCAAACGGTTGTCTCCTTGGCCCAAGGTCTTTCCCTGGCTAAGAGGCCATCTCCCATCGCAATACCCTCTCGCCGACCCCGGCGATACCGCTGATGGTCATCTCCAGGTACCTGGCCTTATCCTGGCTCAGGGCCTCGGGGAGGGGGAAGGTCAGGTTACCGCGGCGGTGGTGTTCTCCCGAGGCGGCGTCCCAGGTGGTGGGGTGGTACTCCTTGCCGGCATCGTCCCGCAGCACTGCCATCTGGACCAGGTCGTACCCATCCAGGTTGACCGAGTGGGTGTTCATGGCCACGGCAAAGGACAGCGTGCCCCCGCTGGCGCCCAGCCATTTGACGTCAATGGTTACCTGTCCACCATCATCCGACTGGGTAAGCCCGTTAGCGGGTATGGGTGAGGTTGCCAAAGACGGGGAAACGGCGGCGGGAATCCCCGTTTCTGCCTGGGGAACAAAACGCCGCGAGCAACCGCTAGCCAGAATGATAACGGCCAGTACCGTGAGGACAATTAACCAACCCCTGTTATGCATGGTAAGTAAGGGCTCCTTTCTATGATGTCTTGGCTGCCGGGGATGGAGAGCGGGATGGCCCTGCCCCCGGAACTGCGGCTGGTGGTGGCGGGGCCAGCACGTTTTGCCCGAAACTGAGCCATATCAGGGCCAGCAGACCGATGATGATGGCCAGCTGTAAAAGGCCCAGGTGATGCCTTCTCATCGGTCTCTTTCGGGTCGTCCGGCTCATGGGGTGGGGCTGCCCCCGGCTGCCTGGTGGACCAGTTCAATGGTGCGCTGGCTCTTACCCTGCCATACCTCCAGGGTGACCCGGCTGCCCGCGGGACAGGCCATCATCATACCCAGCAGTGAGGACCCCTCCTCCAGTCCGGTGCCGTTAAAGCTGAGGATGACATCGCTCACCTGTATCCCGGCCTGGTCGGCGGGGCTAAAGGGGACTACCTCGGTAACCATGGCCCCGAAATCCACCCCAAGATGATAGTAGGCGGCTAACCGGGGGGTAACCGGCAGGTAGGTGACACCCAGGTTGAGGGTGGTGCTGACCGCCGGGGGTGTCTCCGGTGGGTTATCCGCGCCGTGCCCGCGGAACAGGGCCACCGCTGATACGGTGATTACCACCATGGCGGCGCTGACGGCGACAACAAGCTTCCGGCTCCTGGGCATGGTCAGTTCCTGGCGATAATAATGCTATCCCCCGTCTTTCGGTGACTTTATTATTCATGATAATGCCCGTTGGTTAGACTGGCCTTAGAGTTTACTTAGAAGAAGCTTAGGGTTTGAGCCAGACGGTAAAGGTGCTGCCCTTACCCGGCTGGCTGGTTACGGTAACCTTCCCCCGGTGCTGCTCGGCGATTTCCCGGACGATGGTCAGTCCCAGGCCGGTGCCGCCGCTGGCCCGGGAGCGGGCCCGGTCTACCCGGTAGAAACGGTCGAAGAGGTGGGGCAGATGCTCGGGGGCGATACCGGGGCCGTTATCGGCCACCTCCAGGCAGGCCCACGGGCCGCTGCGGAACAGGGAGAGGCGGATGGTGCCGTCTTCCGGGGTATACCTGATGGCGTTATCTACCAGGTTGCTCAGGAGCTGCCTCAGCCGGAGGTCATTACCTGGTACCGATATCGCTTCCTGGCGACCGATGTTAATCTGGCGGTTACCGGCCAGCTGCCGTCCCCTTTCCTGCCCCTCTATCAGGATGTCCCTTAATGAGACCAGGGC
>JAZDIY010000058.1:0-5025 GCA_043804445.1 Chloroflexota bacterium
GAGATGACCACCCCCGGGAAGAAATAGGCCCCTGGCCCGGTTTGCACCCGCCCCGCCATCTAGTATAATTGTGGGGGAGGAGCCTTTCTCTTAAGGGTGGTGTGCGGTATGGGAGATATCAAAAGTGCCCGGGAGATAGCCATGGCCAGGGTCGCCAAGATGGGCGAGGCTACCGATGAGGAGCGCCGGCAGTGGCGGTATACCCCGGAGGGAGAGAAGCTGGCGGCCCGGTATCTCAGGGAGGACGTCAACCTCACCGTGGAGCTGAGCCGTTATGAGGCAGCCGTCAGGCCGTACATCGCGGCCGGGGCGGCCGATATCCTGGTGCGTAATATCGGTCTGCCCAAGAGCGATGCCGCCCGGCAGAACAACCGGAAGGCCATGGACGGACTGAAGATGGTGAAAAAGGACCGGGTAAAGGTGGAGAACGTCTACAGCCAGCTCCGGCGCCTTTTCAGCCACTATACGGAAACGGGCGAGCAGCAGCGGCAGCAGGCGTACCAGCAGTTAAAGGCCGACTTTCAGGCCCGGCTGCGCCAGGCGGTACAGCAGCAGATGGGGCCGCTGGCCCAGATGGCAATTGACGTTGAGAAACAGCCCCAGTTCCAGGACGAATGGCTTAAATTACAGTCCCGGCTGGAGGCCCCGTACCGGCAGCACCTGGACGAATACCGGCACGAGCTGATGGCCATAGACTGACCGGGACGGGGCAGGGGGTAGTCCGTGGAGATTGACGACGAAAGGATTGGACAGGCGGTCAAGCGTACCGAGATATTGCGTTTGCCCAAACAGACCCTGTCTACCTTTGGCACTACCAATATCCATTATTATCTGTTGACCGAGCCGGCCTACTCCGGCCTGTTCAATGATACCGGTGAGACGGTTATCCGCGAGGGCAGGGTAATTGCCGAGCGGCCCCGGATCGTTACCCCGTACTATCTGACCCAGCTGGATGGCTTCAGTGATAGTGCCCGGAGGTATTTTGAACTGCTGCGGGCAAGCCGGGGAGGCCAGGCTCCGGGTATCCTCTACAGCTATAAGAACGAACCGAGGGAGCTCAGCATCGTGTCCGACCGGCTGGCGGCGGTGGTCAACCGCTTAAATGCCGAGATTGACGGCCACGGCGACCCTCTGGTCTCGATTATCAAGGGTGAGGACGAGTTGTGGGACGTCTCGCTGCTGAAGTTCATCTCCGAAATGACCCGGAACTCACTGCCCAGCAATCTGGAGCAGCTGGGTGGCCGGGGGCTGCTCGACATGGACTCCCAGGGCGTGCCGCTGGATGCCCGGGTCAGGATTGACGACCTTTTCCGGCAGGTCTTCCGGAGGGAACGGGACCCCGGCGAGCTGAAAAAGGAGCTGGACCGCTGGGGCCTCTTTGAGGAGTACCAGGACCGGTTCCTGGCCCTGTTCCGCCGGAAGTAGGGTTATCGGTGGACAGTTTACTTTACATAAATAATACGGTGGAGTTGGGTATCGGTCAATGGTAGGTGAGGTAATCATCCGGCCGCCCAGTGAGGCCCGCAGCTTTCTGCTGCCGGTGACCTCCGGCTGTTCCAACAACCGGTGCATCTTCTGCGGGGCCTACCGGGACATCAGGTTCCGGGTGAGGCCCCTGGAAGAGATAAAGCAGGACATTGACGAGGTGGCCGGGCACTACGGCAGCGGCGTGCGGCGGGTGTTCCTGGAGAACGGTGATGCCCTCATCGCCCCCCAGCCCCGGCTGGTGGCGGTGCTGGAATACCTGCACCAGAGGTTCCCGCACCTGGAGAGGGTGGCTACCTACGCTTCGCCCCAGTCCGCCCTGACCAAGAGCCCGGAGCAGCTCCAGGCCCTGCACCGGCTCGGTCTCCAGATGGCCTACCTGGGGGTGGAGACGGGTGACGAGGCCTTGCTGCAGAAGGTAGGTAAGGGGGTCACCTATGACCAGATGGTGACGGCGGGCCGGAAGCTCAGGGAGGCGGGGATTATCCTTTCGGCGATGGTGATACTGGGGCTGGGGGGTGTGGCGGGCAGCCGGCAGCACGCCCTGGGGACGGCCCGGATACTCTCCGACATTGACCCGGAATTCACCGGTGCCCTGACACTGATGCTGGTGCCCGGGACACCGCTCTATCAGGAAATGGAGGCCGGGCGGTTTACCCCGGTGTCTCCCTTCCAGGCCCTGGAGGAGCTCCGGCTCATCATACAGCACGCCCGCTTTAGCCGTTGCTTTTTCACCGCCAATCACGCCTCCAATTATCTGCCCATCAGGGCGCGGCTGCCGGAGCAGCGGGAGGCGGTGCTGAGGACCATTGAAGAGGTCTTGGCCCAACAGGATATCTCCCGCCTCCGCCCCGAAATCACCCGCGCGTTGTAACGGTCGTGCCGCTGGGCTATAATGATAACCACTAAGAGAGGGAGGTATCGCCTTGGGTATACTCAATGTTCTGAAAAAGGCTGACCTGTTCAGCGGGCTGGATGAGGCCCAAATCCGCCAGGTAGAAAAGTTCTGCACCCAGGAGGTGTATAAGGCCGGTGATACCATCTGCCGGCAGGGCCGGAAGCTGGATAAACTTTACATCATCGAAGACGGGCTGGTGGGTATCTTCCTGGAGCTGGGGCCGACCACGCGGCGGCAAATCCTGACGGCGGGTAACCTGGAGGCCTTCGGCTGGTCGGCCATCATCCCGGGCCGCCGCAACAGCGCTACCGATATCGCTCTGGAGGAGACCAGGGTGCTGGCCTGTGAGGGCCAGCAGCTGCTTGACCTGTGCATCAGTAACCCCAAAATCGGCTTTGAAATCCAGCGGGGCATCGTGCGGGCGGTGCTGGGGAGGCTGGACCATGCCTATACCCAGCTTATGGGGGTGACCTGCCAGATTTAGGCTGACGGCAGACGGTAGCCGTACCGGTGCGGGAAGGCCGTTGATGTTGAAGATAACCCAGGTTGAAGCTAGAGACCTGTCCGAGGCGTGGTTCCTCTGCCTGCGGAAGGTCCTGACCGATGGGCATGAGTATGAGATTGAGCGGGGGAGCTACGTCGGTCTGCACCGCAAAGAGCTGGACTTCGCCGTCGTCCAGGTGAGGCACCCGGGCAGCCGGCCGCTCATCCCGGACGTACCCCTCGGGGTGCCGCCGCCCAGCTCGATGGAGTACATTGAGTCCTACCTGCCCTACCTGATGGCCGCCCACCGTGCCGAGGGAGAGCAGTATACCTACGGGCAGTACCTGGAGAAGCAGATTGCCGAGGTCATCAGGATGTACCGGGAAGACGGCCAGCAGACCAATCAGGCCTTCATGGCGGTGGGGGACAGCCAGTCCCTTTACCTTTCCGACCCACCCTGCCTGCGGGCCATAGACACCCGGATTCGCTACGGTAAGCTCCACTTTATGGTCTATTTCCGGTCCTGGGACCCGTGGGCGGGCTTCCCCTCCAACCTGGCGGCCATTCAGCTCCTCAAGGAGTACATGGCCGGCGAGGTGGGGGTGGCTGATGGTGAGCTAATCGCCACCAGCAAGGGCCTGCACCTCTACGAGTATTCCTGGGAACTGGCCCGGGCCGCGGCCAGAATGGTATAGGGGTTTGGGCAGGATACCGGGCCGGGGGAAACTGGCCATCGCCGCAGGTCTGCTGGCAGTGGCCCTGGCCAGCGCCGGCTGCTCCTCCACCGGCTTTAACCACCAGCTGGATGCCATGGTGGCCCCGTACCACTTCAGCGTGGCCGGCTGGCAGTCCCGCACCATACTACAGCAGACAGCCCAATGGCTCTCTGGCGGACAGACCACCACCGATGGCGGGGCCACTGCGGTGGCCGAGTACTTTGCCCTGGTCCAGCAGAAGGACGCCCTCAAGTCTGAGATAACCGCCGATGAGTCCGGTCACGGGGCTGACGATACTACCCCGCTTCAGGTTGAGCTGGACCGGATAGAGCAGCAACAGGTGGCTCTGGCGGGGACGGTGGAGCGGGTGATTGAGGCCCAGATAACCGGGGTGCTCAGCCAACAGGGCATCTATAATCCGGTTGACCGGTACGTAGGGTGGTGGGGCCATTTGCCTCCGGTCAACTTCAAACTGGAGCCGCTGCCTCATCTGCTGGTGGTCTCACCCCGGGACAGAATAGATAGCCTCCGGGAGATTACCGTCGGGCAAAACATCACCCCGGACGAGATGGCAGGGCTGGAAACCAGCGTTGACCGTCTGGGGGTTTCCTCTCTGGTGGTGGAGCTGGGGGGGCTGGGGGCCACCTATCCCACCTTCGTCACCGACGACGGTGACCTGCGCTTTACCCTGGAGACCGCGGCCCACGAGTGGCTGCACCAGTACCTGGCTTTCAAACCGCTGGGGTTTCTCTATCTTCTGGATTTGACCGGCCTGGCGCCGAACTACGAGATTGCCACCATGAATGAGACACTGGCCGATATGTTTGGTGATGAAGTCGGCTCGCTGGTGATGCAGCAATACTACCCGCAACTCGTCACCGGGCAACCGGCCCGGCCACCGGAATTTGACTTCGACCAGGCGATGAGGGAAATCAGGCGGGCGGTGGACCACTACCTGGCCCAGGGGCAGGTTGATGAGGCCGAGGCGTTTATGGAGCAGCAGCGGCAGTACCTGGCTGACCATGGTTACTACCTAAGGAAGCTGAACCAGGCCTACTTCGCTTTTCACGGCGCTTATGCTGACCGGCCCACCTCGGTCAGTCCCATCGGGACGGAGATGAAGGAGCTCAGGGGGCAAAGTACCTCGCTCAAAGACTTTCTGGAGACCGCGGCGGCGATGACCAGCCGCCAGGACCTCAGGTTGAAGGTGGCGCCATCCCCCGCTCAGCCTTAGCCACCTACTCTCAAATTACTTGTCACCGTTCCCATTGAGGTGCTACAATATGGGCCGGTACTTGTTTCCGGGCCGCTAGCTCAACTGGCAGAGCAGCTGACTCTTAATCAGCAGGTTACAGGTTCGACTCCTGTGCGGCTCACTTAAAATCGAAGCTAGAAAGCCCCTACTTCGAGAAAACGAAGTAGGGGCTTTACTGTTTTGGTCAC
>JAZDIY010000059.1:0-2138 GCA_043804445.1 Chloroflexota bacterium
GCAAGGGGAAGGGGATTTAAGGGGATAGGGTTGGCTGGATGCGGAAAGACGGCTTATTGTTCCCGGGCGGTGCTTCTGCTATCATCGGGAATGGAGTGTCATTAAGGAGGCGGGTGATGGCGGTGGGACTGGTCTACGACCCCATCTATCTGAAGCATGATACCGGCCAGCACGTGGAGACCGCCCGGCGGCTGGAGGCGGTGCTGGCCTATCTGGAGCAGGGCGGGCTTAAATCCCGGCTGACCCCGGTCAGCCCCCGCCCGGCCACGGTTGAGGAGCTGGCGCGGGTGCATACCGGGGCCCACATCGCCTACGTGCGGAAGGTGGCCGGGGAGGGCGGCGGCTGGCTGGACCCGGATACGGTGGTTTCCCCCGCCTCCTACGAGGCGGCCCTTTACGCCGCCGGAGGTGTCCTCCGGGCGGTGGAGGCGGTGGTGCGGGGGGAGGTGGCCAGCGGCTTTGCCCTGGTGCGGCCGCCGGGGCACCACGCCACGGCGGCCCAGGCGATGGGCTTTTGCCTATTCAACAACGTGGCCGTGGCCGCCCGCCATGCCCTGGCCGAATATAACCTTGAGCGTCTGGTCATCGTTGACTTCGATTTGCACCACGGCAACGGCACCCAGGAGGCCTTCTACGATGACCCGCGGGTGCTCTACATCTCTGTCCATCAGTTCCCCCACTACCCGGGCACGGGACGGGTGGAGGAGACAGGCCGGGGGAAAGGGGAGGGGAGCACCATCAACATCCCCCTGCCGGCGGGCTGCGGTGACGCCGAGTACGCCGCTGTCTTTGAGCAGGTAGTGCTGCCGCTGGCCCGGCGTTTTGCCCCCCGGCTGGTACTGGTCTCGGCGGGCTACGATGCCCACCAGGCCGATCCCCTGGGCGATATGCGCTTAAGTACGGCCGGTTTCGCCGGTATGGTGGCGGGCCTGCGGGAACTGGCCGGGGAGTGCTGCGGCGGGGGCCTGGTCTTAAGCCTGGAGGGGGGCTACCACCTGGCGGCCCTGGCGGCCTCGGTGGGGGCTACCCTGGCCGTCCTGCTGGGCGATGACGGGGTGGCCGGACCGCCGGGCCCGCCGTCACCGTCACCGGCCCCGGACATCGGGCCGCTGCTGGCCCGGGTGAAGGCGGTGCACCGCCTGGGCTAGCCCCCGCTGTCTTCCAGGTTGTCGGGGGTGATGCAGCCGTCGCACTCCACGTTGCAGGGTTCCACGTGGATGGTCACGCTGGTACCGGGCAGCCGGTTTTTCATCTCCATCTCGATGTCGTCGCAGATGCGGTGGGCGTCTTCCACGTGGACGCTGCGGTGGACAATCAGGTGGAGCTCGATGTAGCGCCAGCTGCCGGACTTGCGGGTGCGCAGGTCGTGGAAGCTGACCAGCTCGCCGCCGTGTTTCAGGATGCAGGCCCGGATGGTGTCTTCCTCGTCAGCCGGCAGCCTGACGTCAATCAGTTTGCCGAAGGACCGGCGGAGAACGTCGTAGCCCACCTTCAGGATAAACAGGGAAACGATGAGGGCGATGACGGGGTCAATGATAACGAAGCCGGTGAAGCGTATGGCCACCAGCCCGGCCAGCACTGCGGCGGCGGAGTAGACATCGGCGGCGATGTTGTGGGCGTTGGCCTCCAGGGCGGCGGAGTCGGTGGCCCGGGATACCTTGAGCAGGTGGCGGGAGAGGAAGATACTGGCCACGATGGAGACCGCCATCACGCCCATGCCGGCCTCGGTCATCGCCAGCTTTTCCCCGGTCAGGATGCGGATTACCGCGGAGTAGATAATCAGGCCGCCCGCCACGAAGATGAGCACCGCCTGTACCGCGGCGGCGATGTCCTCTACCTTACCGTGGCCGAAATGGTGTTCTTCATCGGCGGGTTTGGTGGCGATACCGACCGCCCCCACGGTGATGACCGCCGCAATCAGGTCAAGGAAGCTGTCGGCGGCCTGGGCCAGGATGCTGATGCTGCCGGTCAGGACGGTCACCACTACCTTGAGGATAATCAGGCCGGTGACCACGATGAGGGAGAGCTTGGCCGCGCCGCTTCGGGTGGTAAACATGACCCATCACCTAGGCCCGGGTGCGCCGCAGGGGTAGCCAGCTGATAAACCGGCCCCATTCCCCCTTCTCCCAGACGATGAG
>JAZDIY010000060.1:0-6860 GCA_043804445.1 Chloroflexota bacterium
GGAGGTCCGGGCGGTCTTTTCCGGCGGCAAGCAGGAGAAGGTGGCCGGGGTCTATGTCACCGAGGGCAAGGCGGTGCGGGGGGCCTCGGTGCGGGTGCGCCGTCAGGGAGAGGTGGTTAATGAGTCCACGGTGAGCAGCCTGAAGCGTTTCAAGGACGATGTTAAGGAGGTAGCCACCGGCTACGAGTGCGGCGTCGGCGTGAAGGACTTCACCGATTTCCAGGCAGGCGACGTACTGGAGTTCTTCCACGTCGAGAAGAATGGCTAGGGGGTTAGACGATGACCCGCCGCGCGGAACGAGTCGGCCACCTTATTCGTCAGGAAATCAGTGAGCTGCTGAGGTCCCAGGTCAAAGACCCTCGCCTGGGTAGCCTGATTGCCATCAATGATGTGGTCATCTCGGCTGACCTGAAATATGCCAAGATATTTGTCAGCCATGTTGGCAGCCCGGAAGAGAGACAGGGGACACTGGCGGCCCTGGCGGCGGCGGCCGGTTTTCTGCGCCGCCAGCTCGCCCGGAACCTCAGATTGAGGCATATCCCCGAGCTGGACTTCCGCTGGGACGATTCCATCGAGCGCGGCGCCCGTATCCTGGAGCTGATTGACCGGGTCTGCCCCAGCCGCCCCCCTGACCCAGACCAGGGTTAACCGTGGACGGCATACTGAACATCAACAAGCCCCCGGGCCTGACCTCGTTTGATGTCGTGGCCCGGTTGCGGCGCCTTACCGGGGAGCGGCGGGTGGGGCATGCCGGTACCCTGGACCCGGCGGCCAGCGGGGTGCTGCCGGTCTGTCTGGGGCGGGCCACCCGTATCGTCGAGTTCCTGATGGACGAGGCCAAGGCCTACCGGGCCGAGGTGGTGCTGGGGGTGGTGACCGATACCTATGACGCTACCGGCCGGGTGGTGGGGAGGGGAGACCCGGCGGGGATTACCCGGGAAGAGGTGGCCGCCACCTTGAGCGCCTTCTGCGGGGTGATTGCACAGACCCCACCCATGTACAGCGCCGTTAAGCACCAGGGCCAGCCCCTCTACCGGCTGGCGCGGGCGGGGGTCACCGTAGCGCGGGCCAGCCGTCCGGTGCAGGTCCACCGCCTGGAGCTGGTGGCCTGGCAGCCCCCCGTGTTTACCCTTGAAGTGGAGTGCGGCCGGGGTACCTATATCCGTTCCCTGGCCCATGACCTGGGCCAGCGGCTGGGTTGCGGGGCCAGTCTGCATAGCCTGGTCCGCCGGTGCTGCGGCAGTTTTGATATTGATGATGCCGTTTCCCTGCCCCGGTTTGAGGAGGCCTGCCGCTACGGGTACTGGGAGCGCCTGGTCTATCCGGTAGACGTGGTCTTGCGGCACTGGGCCACCCTGGTGGTCGGCCCGGCCAATGCCGAGAATATCCGCCAGGGGCGCCCCCCGGTTTTACCGCCGGAGAGTGACCCCGGGCCACCGTCGGCCGGGGCGGCCGCTCACCGTTACTGCCGGGCCTATACCGCTGAAGGCGGTTTCCTGGGTGTGCTGCGCTTTGACCCCGAGCGGGGGCAGTGGCAGCCGGCCAAGGTCCTGTGCCGTTAGCGTAGCTTTGGGCCGCCGCCCTCCGGGCCTTGACAGCCTGCGTGGAATAGAGATATAGTTCAACTGATGTTCACAAGGAGGCCAGGCTGGTGCCGGCACACGGCGTGTTTTAATGCGGCGAGCGGGAGGCCAGCTTTTTAATGAGGGTGGTGGGGTTGGTGGTCAGCACCTGGTGGCAGGCCCTTTCGTCCAGACCGGCCCCATGGACGATAGCCCTGGCCCGGGAGGAAGTGAGCAAGTCCTCTTCAGTATGAGCGTCGGAGTTGAGCAGCAGTCTGGCGCCGGTGCGCTGGGCCAGGGCAGCGACATGACCGTTGGTGAGGCAGTGGCCTTTGCGGGCACTGATTTCCAGGAAGATGCCGTTGGCCGCGGCCAGCCGGGCCTCTTCCAGGGTGAGCAGGCCGGGGTGAGCTAGAATGTCGACGTGGGGACTGGTCAGAGCGGCCAGGTTGGTGCCCTTTTCCACCGGCTCGGTGATGGTTTCGCCGTGAACTACCACCAGCCAGGCCCCCAGTTCCTTGGCCTGCCGGGCCGTTTCGGCAATGGCGGCGGCCGGTACATGGGTCAGTTCGATGCCCGGGATAGCCATGATATCCCAGTGGGCGCGGGCCAGGGCACAGGCCTGGGACACCTCGCTTATCAGGCGGGCCAGGGTGCCGGTGGCGCTGTGGTCGGTGAGGGCGATGGCCCGGTGGTGGTTCACCACGGCATAGCGGATTATCTCAACGGGGGACAGGGCGCCATCACTCAGCGAGGTGTGGCTATGAAAATCAGCGAGCCGGTTATCGTTTGCCAAGATATCGTCCCTCTGGCGCTGGTTACCTGAACCATAGCATAAACCGGCCGGCTTGAGCAAGGTCCGGGTGGCGTTACGGCGGATAGCAAGTAAGGAGGATTAAGTCTTTGGGGAAAATAAATGTGGCCATCATCGGGGTGGGGAACTGTGCCTCATCACTGGTTCAGGGGGTCCATTACTACCGGCAGGCCAAGGAAGACGAGTTCGTGCCCGGGCTGATGCACGTCAACCTGGGCGGGTATCACATCAGTGACATTAACTTCGTGGCCGCCTTCGATATCGACAAGAACAAGGTGGGCAAGAGCCTGGAGAAGGCCATCTTCACCAAGCCCAACAACACCTTTAAGTTCTGCGAGGTGCCGGCGACGGGGGTCAAGGTGATGCGGGGGATGACCCACGACGGCTTGGGTAAATACCTGTCCCAGATTATCGAGAAGGCACCGGGCTCCACGGTGGACGTGGTCAAGGTGCTCAAGGAAACGCAGGCCGATCTGGTGATTAACTACCTGCCGGTGGGCAGTGAAGAGGCTACCAAGTGGTATATCGAGCAGGTACTCCAGGCCGGCTGTGCCTTCATCAACTGTATCCCGGTGTTTATTTGCCGGGAGAAGTACTGGCAGCAGCGCTTTACCGAGGCCGGGCTGCCGATTATCGGCGATGATATCAAGTCCCAGGTGGGGGCCACCATCACCCACCGCGTTCTCACCCGGCTCTTCCGGGACCGCGGGGTCAAGCTGGAGCACACCTACCAGCTGAACTTCGGCGGTAACACCGATTTCCTTAACATGCTGGAACGGGAGCGCCTGGAGTCGAAGAAGATTTCCAAGACCAACTCGGTGACCTCACAGCTGGAGTACGATATCGGTAAGGATAATATCTACGTCGGCCCCAGCGACTACGTTCCCTGGCTCCAGGACCGCAAGTTCTGCTATATCAAGATGGAGGGGCGCACCTTCGGTGACGTGCCGCTGAACCTGGAGCTGAAGATGGAGGTGTGGGACAGCCCCAACTCCGCCGGGGTGGTGATTGATGCCATCCGGTGCATCAAGCTGGCCCTGGACCGGGGCTTGAAAGGGCCGCTGGTGGGCCCGGCCTCTTACTTCATGAAGTCACCACCCGTCCAGTATACCGATGCCGAGGCTCACCAGCTGGTGGCGGAGTTTATCGCGGCTAATCAGCCAGCGGCGACGGGATAGGCACTACGGTTCTGGCTTTAGCGGGGGAGGTTTTACTGGCTACTGATGAAGATAGCTCTGGTTTCCCCTTATGACTTTGCTTTTCCGGGCGGTGTGGTCAATCATATCTCCTCGCTGGAGCATTACCTTACCCTGATGGGGCAGGAAGTGAAGGTGATTGCCCCCGCCTCCAAAGCGGTCCTGGACTTCGGCGAGAGGTTCATCCCCGTTGGCAAGCCCCGGCCGGTGCCGGCCAGCGGCTCCATCTGCCGAGTGACCATCTCGCCCTGGCTGTCTTCCCGGATAAGAGCGGTGCTGGCGGCGGAGAAGTTTGATATTGTCCACCTGCACGAGCCGCTCATGCCCATGCTCTGTACCACCGTGCTCCGCCTGTCCTCTGCCGCTAACGTGGGTACTTTCCACGCCTTTCACGGTACGCCCGGCTATAATTTCGGCCGGCCGCTGTCCACCGTGCTGCTGAAGAGGTGGTTCCGCCGTCTGGACGGCAAGATTGCCGTGTCCCGGTCGGCCGCGGAGTTTGCCCGTCAGTATTTCCCCGGCTATTACAACATCATCCCCAACGGGGTTGACCTGGGCCATTTTAACCCCGAGGTCTCGCCCATCGCCGAGTTCGATGACGGCAAGATAAACCTGCTTTTCGTGGGGCGCCTGGAGAAGCGTAAGGGCCTGAACTATCTCCTCAAGGCCTATCAGGAGGTGAAAGCCGTTCGGCCTGACTCGCGCCTGATTGTGGTGGGGCCCGGTACCAGGCTGCGCCGCAAGTACCAGAAGCAGGTGAAGCAGCATTGCCTGCAGGACGTGTTCTTTACCGGCTACGTGTCTTATGACCAGCTACCCCGCTATTATCAGACGGCGGATATCTACTGTTCTCCCGCCACCGATTGTGAGAGCTTCGGCATCGTCCTGCTGGAGGCAATGGCGATGGGTAAACCGGTGGTGGCCTCCGGTATTGACGGCTATGCCGAGGTGGTAGATGACGGGGTGAATGGACTGCTGGTGCCACCCCGGGACAGCCACAGCCTGGCCCAGGCCTTGCTTTCCCTGATGGGTGATGCCGCCCGCCGGCAGCAGATGGGGGCCCGGGGTTTGCAGAAGGCCAGGAATTATGCCTGGGAGCTGGTGGCCCGCCGCGTACTGGACTATTACCAGAGGGTACTTGGCGAAACGCCGGGTCGGGAGTGGTCCCGGTAGCCCCGGGAGCGCGGCCCTTTCCGGGCCACCGTTAAAGCGGGGTATAAATTGGGGGTAAGATGCGGCAGGGTGACCGTCGATGTTGAATCTGGCCCGGCTCCGCCAGCCGGCGGCCAACTACCTTACCCGGCCGGTGGTGCGGTGGCTGGCCCGGCTGGCCGTCACCCCCGATGCCCTGACCTGGCTGGGGTTTTTGATTACCGTCGGGGCGGCCCTGCTTATCGTCAGCGGGCGCCTGGTACTGGCCGGGGTGATGGTGCTGGTGGCCGGCTATTTTGATATTCTGGACGGGGCCCGGGCCCGCCATACCGGGCGGGTGAGCCGTTTCGGCGGGGTCCTGGACTCGGTGCTGGACCGCCTGTCGGAGGGGGCGCTGCTGGTGGGGCTGCTGTTGTTCTACGCCCGGCAGCTTTCGGTGCTGATGGTGGTCCTGGCCGGTCTTGCGCTACTCGGCTCACTGCTGGTAAGCTATATCCGGGCCCGGGCCGAAGCCGCCGGCCTGGAATGCCGGGTGGGGGCGTTCACCCGTACCGAGCGGGTGGTGGTGCTGGTCCTGGGCCTCTGGCTCAGCCAGCTGAGTTATGCCCTGACGGCGGCCCTGGCTATCATCGTGGTGGCGAGCTTCATCACCGCGGGCCAGCGGCTGGTCTGCGTGTGGCAACAGACCAGGGAAGGCTAGCTGGCTTCTGGGGCCAGCAATACGTACGGGAGAGAAGGATGCCGGTTCTGATTGTGATTGGCGCTCAGTGGGGGGATGAGGGCAAGGGTAAGATAGTGGATATGCTGTCCGAGAAGACGGCGGTGATCGCCCGTTTTTCCGGTGGCGATAATGCCGGGCATACCGTGGTCAACGATTACGGCGAATTCAAGCTACACCTGATCCCTTCCGGGATTTTCTACCCCCACACCGTCTGCCTCATCGGTAATGGGGTGGTGGTTAATCCGGCGGTGCTGCTGGAGGAAGTAGCCTGCCTCAACCAGCGCGGGGTGGATACCAGCCGGCTGTTCATCAGTGACCGGGCCCATGTCATCATGCCCTATCATATCCTGCTGGACGGGCTGGAGGAAGGCATGCGGGGGGGCAAGGCCATCGGCACCACGGGCAAGGGCATCGGCCCGGCCTACGGTGATAAGGCGGCCCGGCTGGGCATACGGACGGGTGACCTGCTGGACCCGGAGGCCCTGCTGGAGCGGCTCCGCTTTCTCATTGACTACAAGAACATCATCCTGACCAAGGTCTACGGGGGCAGCCCCCTCTCCCTTGACGAGGTGTACCGCCAGTACTGCCGGTACGGTGAGCAGCTGGCCCCCTATCTGCGGGATACCACCACCATGCTGGAGGAGACCCTGGCCCGGGGGGAATGGGTGCTGCTGGAGGGGGCCCAGGGGGCCCTGCTTGACCCTGATTTCGGCACCTATCCCTACACCACCTCGTCTTCACCGCTGGCCTCCGGGGCCTGCCTGGGGTCGGGCTTGAGCCCGGCGCGGGTGAGCCATATCCTGGGGATATACAAGGCCTACTGCACCCGCGTGGGTGGCGGCCCCATGCCCACGGAGCTGGACGACGAGGTGGGCCACCGGATCCGTGAGCAGGCCCACGAGTACGGGGCGACCACCGGGCGGCCCCGCCGCTGCGGCTGGTTTGATGCCGTGGCGGCCCGCTTCACCGCCCGGGTCAACGGCTTTACCAGCGTGGTGATTACCCGCCTCGACGTTCTGGATAACTTTCCCAGCCTGAAGGTGTGCGTGGGCTACAAGGTGGGCAGCCGGACCACTAATTACTTCCCGTCGGGCGTGGCCGCCCTGGAAAAGTGCGTGCCGGTCTATGAGGAGTTTCCCGGCTGGCTCAAGCCTACCAACCACATCCGCCAGTATGATGATTTGCCGGTGGAGGCCCGCCGGTACGTTGTCCGGCTGGAGGAGCTTATCGGCTGCCCGGCCAGCATCATCTCGGTGGGCTGGCGGCGGGAGCAGACCATCATCCGGACGCCTATCATATAGGGTCAAGGTAACCCTATCCCCTTTGTCCCCTTCCCCTTAAACCGAAGGGGAAGGGGACTATTTTTATAAAGAGGGGTTCGCACCCCTCTTGGACTGCCCCACCAGGTAAAAGCA
>JAZDIY010000061.1:0-4011 GCA_043804445.1 Chloroflexota bacterium
GGGTAAGCATCGCCCGCAAGCTGTCCGCCATCCGCTCCCTGTACCGCTACCTGCTGCGGGAGGGGATGGTCAGCGCCAACCTGGTCAAAGCCGCCTCCTCTCCCAAGCTGGAACGGCGGCTGCCTGCCTTTCTCACCGTGGCCGAGGCCCGGCACCTGGTGGAGGCCCCTGACCCGTCCACCCCAGCGGGCCAGCGTGACCGGGCTATCCTGGAGCTGCTCTACGCCTCCGGCCTGCGGGTCAGCGAGCTGGCCGGGTTGGACCTGGACCAGATTGACTTCGATACTAATGAGATCCGCGTGTTGGGGAAAGGTGATAAGAAGCGGGTAGTGCTCATGGGCCAGCCGGCGGCCCAAGCCCTGCGCCGCTACCGGGACGAGGGGCGGGCCCAGCTCCGGGGAAACAGAAAAAACTCTGCTTTTTTCCTTAACCATTTTGGGCAGCGGCTTACGCAGCGGGGGGTGCAGGCAAGACTGGCCTACCACGCCCGGGCCAGTGGCATTGAGAAAAGGGTGCACCCCCACACGCTGCGGCATACCTTTGCCACCCACCTGCTGGACGGCGGGGCGGATTTAAGGGTGGTCCAGGAGCTGCTCGGTCACGCCAGTCTCTCCTCCACCCAGATATACACCCACGTCACCAAGAGCCAGGCCAGGAAGATATACCTCCGGGCGCACCCCATGGCACAGGGGAAGAAGGACGAACCGCTTGAATAAAGGCCGGAGAATACAGAACCTGCGCCAGCAGTTCGGCGGCAGGAATATCGACGCCATCCTGGTCTCTCAGCCGGAGAACCGGTACTACCTCTCCGGCTTCAGCGGCTCCGCCGGCTACCTGCTGATTACGGAGCAGAACGCCCTCCTGGCCACCGACTTTCGCTACGTGGAGCAGGCCAAGGGCCAGTCCCCGGACTATGAGGTGGTGCGGGTCACCGGAGAGCTCACCAAGTGGCTTCCGGAGGTCGTGAGCGGTTTCAGACTGAAGCGGCTGGGCTTTGAGGCGGAGCACACCGCCTTTGCCATCTACCAGAAGCTGACCGATATCATCGAGGAGATGGAGTTCCAGTTCGGCCTGGTGCCGGTGGCCGGGCTGGTTGAGTCCCTGCGGGAGGTCAAGGAGCCGGAGGAAATCGAGCTGATTAGCCGTGCCGCCGGGATGGCCGATGCCGTTATGGACCGTGTTGAGGATGTGGTACAGCCCGGTATGACGGAGCTGGCCGCGGCCTGGGAGATAGAGAGCTGCCTGCGCCAGAACGGCAGTGACCACCTCCCCTTTAATATCATCGTGGCCTCCGGCCCCAACGCCGCTCTCCCCCACGCCGTCCCTTCCTCACGGGTGATTAACCCCGGCGAGCCGGTGGTGATTGACATCGGGGCCCGGGTGGACGGCTATACCAGCGACCTGAGCCGCACTATTTGCCTGGGCACCCCCGACGATAACTTCAGCCGGGCCTACCGGGCCGTTCTGGCGGCACAAGGGCGGGCCCTGGAGCTCATCCGGGCGGAGATGACCGGCAGCGAGGCGGACGGTCTGGCCCGGGCGGTGCTGGCCGAGGCCGGCTACGGCGATGCCTTCGGGCACAGCCTGGGACATGGCGTCGGCCTGGCCACTCACGAGAAGCCCCACCTGGGGCCCGGCTCGGCGGACCGGCTGGCTGACGGTATGGTCTTCACCGTGGAGCCGGGTATCTACCTGGCCGGCTGGGGCGGGGTCAGGATAGAGGACATGGCGGTCATGGAAAACGGTAAGCTCCGGGTAATCTCCCGGAGCCGGAAATAAGTTTAAGGGCGGAGTAAAATAAAGCATGATAAACAGCGGGGAACTGAGGAAGGGTGTTATTATCGAGCTGGACGGGGCACTGTACCAGGTGCTCAGCTACCAGCACATCAAAATGAAACGGACGGCCCTGAGCCGCCTCAAGCTGCGCGATATCCGCGGCGGCCATACCATCGAGAAGACCTTTCAGGCCGACGACAAGTTCGTCCGGGCCCGCCTGGACTACCGCCACATGCAGTACCTCTATAACGAGGGCAACCTGTACTACTTCATGGACCAGGAGAACTTCGAGCAGATGCCCATCAGCGCCGAGCAGCTGGGTGATGCCGTCAGCTACCTGAAAGACGGCCTGTCCGTGGAGGTATCCAGCTACCAGGGTGAGCTGATGGGGGTGGAGCTGCCCATCACCGTGGAGCTGGCGGTGACCGATACCGATCCCGGGTTCAAGGGGGATACCGCCACCGGGGGCAGCAAACCGGCCACCCTGGAGACCGGGGTGGTCATCCAGGTCCCCCTGTTTATCAACGAGGGTGACGTCGTCAAGGTGGACACCCGTGACGGCAGCTACCTGGAGAGGACGGGCTAGCTTGCTCAAAGCCGACCTCCACGTGCATACCGAGTACTCCATGGACTGCAGTACCCCCCTGGCCGAGATAGTGCGCCGCTGCGGGGAGGTGGGCATCAGCTGCCTGGCCGTGGCCGACCACGGCACCGTGGAAGGGGCCCTCAGGCTGCAGGCGATGGCCCCCTTCCGGGTAATCGTGGCCGAGGAAATCCTCACCCCGGACGGCGAGATTATGGGCATGTTCCTCAAAGAGACCATCCCCAGCGGCTCCTCCCTGGCCGAGACCATCAGCCGCATCAAGGCCCAGGGCGGCCTGGTCTGTATCCCCCACCCCTTTGACCTTTACCGCCAGGCCCTGGGCGGCCGCATTCCGGCCGACCTCATCCCGCAGGTGGATATCGTGGAGGTGCTTAACGCCCGCGGCCTGCTGCCCCGGGCTACCGCCAAAGCCCGTGCCTTCGCCGCCAAGCACGGGCTGGCCCAGAGCGCCGGTAGTGACGCCCACACCGCCGCCGAAATCGGCAATGCCTTCGTGGAGATGCCGGAGTATGACGGGCGGCAGGACTTCCTGGCCGCCCTGGCCCAGGGTAGGGTTGGCGGCCACAAGACCAGCCCCACCGTCCACTTCGCCAGCACCTGGACCCGGCTCAAGAAACGGTTCAACGGGGGGCAGTGATGTACCGCCTGGGCTGGTTCTCCACCGCCCGGGGCCAGGGTTCCCAGCAGCTGCTCCGGGTGGTGCAGGAGACCATCGCCTCGGGGGAGATTGAGGCCGGGATTGTCTTCGTCTTTTGCAGCCGGGAAAAGGGCGAGTCCCTGGCCACCGACCAGTTCCTCGGGATGGTGGCGGACTACCACCTTCCCCTGGTGAGCCTGTCCTACCGCCGCTTCAAAGAGCGGCGCCACATCACCGCCACCGCCCGGCCCGAGGCCCTGCCGGACTGGCGCCTGGACTACGACCGGGAGGTGATGGCCCGCCTGGATGGTTTTCAGCCCGACCTGTGCGTGCTGGCGGGCTACATGCTGGTGGTGGGCCGGGAGCTGTGCCGGCGCTACCCCATGATTAACCTGCACCCGGCGGCCCCCGGCGGCCCCAGGGGCACCTGGCAGGAGGTTATCTGGCAGCTCATCGAGGGCGGGGCCCGGGAGACGGGGGTGATGATGCACCTGGTCGTCCCGGAGCTGGATGCCGGCCCGGCGGTGACCTACGCCACCTTCCCCGTCCGGGGTGAGCCGTTTGACCGCTACTGGCGGGAGATAGCGGGGCGCCCCGTGGCCGAGATAAGGGGCCGGGAGGGGGAGCAGAACCGCCTCTTCCAGCTTATCCGCCGGCACGGCGCCGCCCGGGAGCTGCCCCTGGTGGTGGCCACCATCAGGGCCTTCAGCCAGGGGTGGGTGAAGATTGCCGGGGGCCGGGTGGTGAACGCGACGGGCCGGCTGCTGCCGGGCTACGACCTCAGCGGCGAGATAGACCGGCAGGTGCAGGCTATCCTGGCCGATTCCTGACCGGCCTGAGGCCCGTCTGTCCTATCAGGTCAATGAAGATACTTTATTCTTGAGTTGTGGCAATAGCCGGGGACGTGGTTGAAATCTCCGTTCTTAGCTAGCGGTTGCCCATCCCCCTGACCCCCTTCCCATTGGGAAGGGGGGAATAAGAAAGAGATGGGGCA
>JAZDIY010000062.1:0-3007 GCA_043804445.1 Chloroflexota bacterium
GGTTGATGGCGAAGGCAGCCCACTCCACCGCCGCGTAGCCCGCCGCCCCCACGGCGATAAAGTCCTCGAATTGAGGGGGAATGGTGGAGGTGGTGGCATCAAGGGTATGGAGTTTACCGTAGTAGATACTGGCATCGGCCCCATCGGGGACCTCCGCTCCCAGCAGGGTAACGGTATCACCCCACCGGGCGAAGCGCTGGTACCGTTTGGGAAACTGGCCCACCGGGTACTCCACCGCTTCCACCATCACCCGGCCGCTGAGGGACGAGATATCAACCTCCCGTGAGCCCGAGGTGGTGGCCAGGGTAGCCTTCTTCTCGTCGGGGATGGCCTCGGAGAACTCCCTGACGGCATGGGCGATGTGCCGGTCCAGCTCGTTATCGCTCCACCGGTAGCTGGTGTCATCCTCATCGTGCAGGTCACGGCGAACGATGGCCCTCATATCGCTCAGGTCCATAGTTTATCTCCTTAACCGGGCCAGGGCCTTCAAATAACGGCCCACCGCCGGGACGTTGATATCACCGTCCGCCCGGCCCAGCAGCTCCACCAGGTCGGCCTCCGCCTGCTCCCGGGCCAGCTCCTCATTGGTGACCTGGTACGGGATAGACTCCGTCTCGGTCACCTTGCCCTGGCCGTCATAGGTCTCTACCTTTAGATACCTGGTTTCTGGCGACATTTTAATCCCCCTAATCCAAACTCTTCAGTCTCAGCGGTATCGCCCAGCCCCGCTGGTTGCCGGAACTGTTTTTGACCCCACCCCCGGTAAAGGGGTCAGGCAGTGCGGCGTAGGTAAACGAGACCGACCAGTAGACGTACAAGGCGTTAAAGCCGGTCTCAACCAGCCCTAAAGGCGACACCAGTGTGTCCACCGAGGCGTAAACGGTGGGGGTGCCGTCGCTGACCAGGGCCAGCCAGTAGCGGCCCTTGTCCAGCAGCTGGTCAATGGTGATAGCCTTGACACCGGTGCTGTCCACGGCCACCTCACCGGCATCCAGCACCAGGCTGCCGGGGTACAGGTTGGTACCATCACCATAGATGCCCAGCCGGGCTTTCTTGCCGGCCCCCGCCGCTCCAGCCACCCGGATGGCGATACGGTCCACCGTCAGCCGGCGAGGTATAGTAATGGGTACTGCGTAGAAAGTATCGGCGGTGACGGCCACCGAGGCATTTTCCGTGATGAAGGGGACGAACAGATGGTATTCACCGGTGCGTAGCTCCTGCCACGGGCTCCGGATGTGGGCATCCAGCTCAACCTCGTGGTCAGCCAGTTGCCCCTCCAGTAACTCTCCGGCCAGTTTCAGCATACTTCACCTCCTAGCTTAATACGTAGTCCGCCGACAGGGAGAAGGATGTCCCGGCAAAAGCGGTCACCTTGAGAAAGATGGTGGCCCCCCGGCAGTCCACCACCAGGGAATGCTGCCCGGCGGCGGTGAAGGTCCGCTTGCCCCCACCCATCCACTGCTCCTGACGGGCGTTCCAGAACAGGGCCTGGACCTCCAGGCTGGTAATGGTGCCGGTGAGGGTGATATCAAAGCGGCACTCCGGGTAGCCCTTGGTCATCACCGCCCCACTGGTATCCGCCGGGTCAGCGGCATCCACCACGGTAACGTTGCTGCGGTGCACCCTTGGTTCGGTACAGTAGATTTCAGTCATCGCTTTCCTCCCCCGGGGGAGGGGAAACCCCTCCCCCGGATAAATGATTAGGTCGCCGTGCTATCCGTCCTGGAGCCGGGCTCCAGGGCCGCCACCGTGGCCGAAGCCAGGTAGCCGATGACGGTATCGACGTCACCCGAGGTGGCCGGCGCCGTCTCGGTAATCTGGCCGTAGTCCGACCCCTCCGCCACGTAGACGGCATTACCCGCCGTCCCGCCGGAGTAGCCGCTGACCACCGCCCGCCGGCCAGCGGTGATGACATCACCGCTGGCCCCATCCCCGCCAGCCACCAGCCGGCCCTGGATGGCGGTGCCGGCGGTAGCCAGGGCCCGCTTCCAGCCGGAGCTGTAGCCCAGGATGTCGCCGGCTTTCACCGCCTCGGCCAGGGTTATCCTGACCAGCCCCTCGCCTTGCTCCACAATTCTGCCCGTTCCCGGGTCTGCCAACGCCATGTTTCGCCTCCTTTACCTTAAGTCTGACCGCTAGTCCTGCACCCCGATGAGGGCGGCGGCTTTCACCGAGCTGAAGAGGGCCAGGGACACGTACCACTTAATCCTGGTCCGGGTGGCATCCTTGCTCTCCAGCGAACCGATGGTCTCCACCGTCAGGTGGCCGGGGCCGGTCAGACCGCAGAGTGCCCCCTCGCCGAACTGGAGGGCATAGATGGTAGAGCAGTTGCCGCCGGTGGTACCCGTCTCCACACTGGTCGCCATGGTGTGGGTGTCCAGAATCCAGTCGCTGACGCCGATAGGCACCCCGTCCCACAGCTGGATAAAGTTGCCCCAGGTATCCCGGTCGGCGTCCATCATACCCCCCGCCGCCCGGACCAGGGCATTAATCTTGCGCCGGGAGCGGCGGCTCATCAGCAACATATCGGGCTTGCCGCCGGCCACGGCATCAATCAGCTCGTCCAGCTTGGACAGGGTGAGGGTGGCCCCGGCGGCCCCCATGGCGATGAGCTGGCTGCCCGGGGTGGTGGTATCGATGAGGTGGCGTATGCCGTCATACTGCTTCGGGCTGGCTGAGGCATCGCCGTAGATGAAGGTCTCCTCAAAATTGTCCCGCAGGGCCTTGGCCTTCAGTTCCACCACCGCCACCTCCAGGTCTTGAACGTTGGAGCGGGTGGACTTGAGGAAGTTGTCCACGTCGGCATCGCCGCCCATAATCTTCAGGTTGGCCGTCTTCTGCTCAAAGGTGGGGGTGGACTCCACCCAGGTATCGCCGACATCGTAGAAATCAATACCGGGCAGGGTCTTCTCCTGGTTGTAGTAACGAGGTTAGTTTGCCGATAAGGGTGGTGATGAAATGACCGAGATTAAAGCACCCCGCAATGTGGGCGATATACTGAATAAGC
>JAZDIY010000063.1:0-6463 GCA_043804445.1 Chloroflexota bacterium
GCCATCGGCGAAACCACGCCTCCGCAGCTTCTCAGCCAGCTCAGACTCACTCTGAAGCCGGTAGCCCAGGTAACGCCCCGCCGCCTCCAAGCAGCGCTGCGTACCGTCGGCCCCGGCCAGCGCCTCCAGCTGGCCCTCGGTCAGGTCCTGCCCCACCCTCAGGCCCCCCTTCACCACCACCTCGGCATCCAGGCTGAAGGCAAAGCGGCCATCCAGAAACACGTTGACCCGCTGCCGCCGACCCTTGCCTGCCCGGAGGGCGGTAACCTTCTTCATCGGCTCGAGCCTACCCCCTGTCCAAAAAACAACAAGGCTGAGACAGGTGCCTCAGCCTTGCCCTTAATTCGCTCTTAACCTATCCGTTACGGATAGCTTCAATCACCGTTGGACGAACCGGCGACAGTGACGGCTGAGGCTCTGACCTGCTGCTCAATCTCCTGAGTTAACTCAGGATGCTGGCTAAGGTACTGCTTGGCATTCTCCCTGCCCTGCCCCAGACGAACATCACCATAGGAGAGAAATGTCCCCGCCTTCTGGACTATCCCCAGCCCGACACCGAGGTCAATAACATTGCCTTCCCGGCTGATGCCGTGGTCAAACATGATATCAAACTCTGCCGTCCTGAAGGGAGGGGCTACCTTGTTCTTGACCACCTTGGCCCTGACCCGGCTACCCACCACATCGGCGCCCTGCTTGATTGATTCCACCCGCCGCAGGTCTATCCTGATCGAGCTGTAGAACTTCAGGGCCCGGCCGCCCGGTGTCACCTCGGGATTACCGAAGACAATGCCCACTTTCTCCCGTAGCTGGTTGATGAAGATTACCGAAGTGCCCGACCGGCCGATAGCCGCCGCCAGCTTGCGCAGGGCCTGCGACATGAGACGGGCCTGCAGGCCCACGTGGGCATCACCCATCTCCCCCTCAATCTCCACCCGGGGCACCAGGGCCGCGACGCTGTCCACCACGATAACATCCACCGCCCCGCTCCTGACCAGGGCCTCAGTAATCTCCAGGGCCTGCTCGCCGGTGTCCGGCTGGGAGATGAGGAGTTCGTCCACATTCACCCCGCAGCGGGCGGCGTAGCTAGGGTCCAGGGCATGTTCGGCATCAATGTAGGCGGCCACACCACCCCGCTTCTGGGCTTCGGCGATGACGTGCTGGGCCAGGGTGGTCTTACCCGATGACTCCGGCCCGAATATCTCCGCAATCCGCCCTCTGGGGATGCCACCCACACCCATGGCCAGGTCCAGGGCCAGCGAGCCACTGGGGATAGCTTCCACCCGGGACACGTTCGCCGCCCCCAGCTTCATGATGGAACCTTCACCAAACCGCTTCTCTATCTGGGTGATAGCTAGCTCTAGCGCCTTCTCTCTCTCTGTGGTCATCTTCGCCTTTCGGCCTTATGATAACACAAGCCCTCCCCCAAAACAAGAAAAAGGCAACCCACCCTCAGAAGTAGCCGTCCGGCCGGAAAAGCTAGCCGGCCAGAAGCTCTTTAACCTTTGCCGTAAAGGCGGGTAGCACTTTTTTCCAGTCGGCTATTACCCCGAAGCGCGCCACTCTAAAGATGTTGGCTTCAGCGTCTTTGTTTATCGCCACGATGGCCTTTGCCCCTGAGCAGCCAGATAGGTGCTGGCTGGCCCCGGAGATAGCCACCGCAAGGTAAAGGTCCGGGGTGACCATCTTACCGGTGAGACCTATCTGCCGGGTGTCCGGTAGCCAGCCATTGTCACAGGGGGGACGCGAAGCGCCCACCGCACCTTTGAGCAATCTGGCCAGCTCCTCCAGCGGCTTAAAGGCATCAGCACCGCCCAGGCCCCTGCCTCCAGCGACGACTATCTTGGCGTCCTCCAGCCTCACCCCCTCTACCGCCTCAGTTACCCTCTTGACGACCCTGGCCCTGATGGCTTGCGGGTCTAACCCGGCCTCAACGGTAATGATTTCCCCCTTTCGTGAGTCGTCACGTTGCAGGGGGGACATTACCTTGGCCCTGACCGTGGCTATCTGTGGGTATGACTCACAGACGTAAACGGCTTGGGCATTGCCCCCGTAGACCGGTTTGGTTTCCAGCAGGAGCTTGCTGGCGGGGTCAATAGCCAGCTCAACGCAGTCCAAAACCGCCGCGGTATGCCACCTGAAGGCCAGTCTCGGGGCCAGGTCACGGCCGATATCCGTCTGGCCGAGGATAAGAATCCGGGGCTTTACCTGACTCGCTACCTTCTCCATGGCCAAGACACAGGCATCGGCCGCGTAGCCTTTCAGCAGTGGGTCGTCAACCAGATAGGCTTGGTCCGCCCCGAAGCTGATGGCGGCCTGGCCCGCCGGGCTCACCCCGCTGCCGACCAGGACGGCACAGAGTGGCTGCCCCAGGTCATCGGCCAGCTTCCGGCCACAGCCCAGAAGTTCAGTGGTAATTCTGGCCAGATGGTCACCTTCAACCTCACCAAAAACCATAACACCCTGGTATTCCGCCATCACTGCACCTCTCTAGATTATCTTGGCCTGTCTCAGACTCAGCGCCAGATTGACCGCGGCCTCTTCCGGGCTCTCGCCGGCCACGAACTCACACTTACCCTGGCGCACCGGTTGGAACAGCTTCTGCAGTTTGAGACGCCGGCCCGCCGCACCTACCTGGGATGGCTCCAACCCGATATCGGCCGGTTTCCAGACGGTTACCGGCTTTTGCTTGGCGGTCATAATACCCTTTATGGTGGGGTAACGGGGTTGGCCCAGTTCGCTGGTAACCGTAACCAGGGCCGGTAGCGGTACCTCAACCAGCTCATAGCCATCAGCCGTTACTTTCTCGAACGTGGCCTTACCATCAGTGATATCCAGCTTTTTGACCACCGTGACACTGGTTAGGCCCAGTAACTCAGCGATACCGGAGCCTACCTGCCCGGCGTCCCAATCGGCGGCCTGCCGACCGCAGAAGATAAGGTCGTAGCTACCTATCTTCTTGATGGCCATCGCCAGGGCATAGGCGGTTGACCAGCTGTCCCCATCGGCAAAAGCCTCGTCCTCCAGCAGGACAAGCTCATCGGCCCCCATGGCCAGCGGTTTCTTGACCACGTCCCGTGACAGGTGGACACCCAGGCTCAAGATGGTGATTTTGCCCCCAACGGTATCCTTGACCCTTAAGGCTGCCTCTACCGCCTGCTCATCAAAGGGGCTGATTACGGGGGATACCCCCGGTGGTGGTACCACCTTATTACTGGAGAGGTCAATCTTAAAGCTGGCGGGTGGTGCCTCGGGGTCAAGGACCTGTTTGACGCAAACAATCATCTCCATAATTATCACCTACCGTCCGCTAATTATGCCTGCTTTAAGGCCGAGACATACACCGTGGTGACCCATTATCAGCGACTTTGAGGCTGGGGCCCGGCTTCGGGGAGATTACCGGCAGAGCTACCGCCTCGGGATATGGTTACAGTGATTATTATTTAACCGGGGCTTATTTACTCACCCCGGGCATGACCATGCTTAAGGCACCTGTGGAACAAACCTCCACACAGTCGCCGCACATAGAGCATTTATCCATGAAGAGGGCCTCAAGCCGGTAGGCATGGGGTTCTCGGGGGTCAGTTTCCCTGCCTTCCTCGAACTTCACTCCGGTTACCTGAAATACGGCCTGAGGGCAGATTTCCAGGCACCGCTTACAATCAAAAGGGGTAAGGCACCTGGTGGCATCTATCTCAATGGTGGGAAAGACCGTCCCCACCCCTCTCAGGCTGGGGCGGCTCATTCGGTCAACCAGACTGATGGCACCCTGGGGACAGCCCGTCTCACACAGCCCGCAGCCGTAGCACCTGAAGGCGTCAATCATGGGCTTACCTTTGGTAGCCTCAAACCGTATCGCCTCAAACTGGCAGCGCTGAGCACAGGCCAGACAGCCGTCACAGGCGCCATAGTCAACCCTGGCGACGTAATGGCTCTTCAGGCATATCGGCTCCACCCCGTAGTCCAGCCGGTGCCTCATCAATAGACAATCGGGATAGTCGCAGTTACACAGCCCATCAATAAGGTGGCCATCGGAGGTGGTGATGATATGTACCAGGCCCCGCTTGTCCCATTTCTCAAGCCAGGCTTTGGCCTCGTCCAGGGTGGGGAAGTAGACGCCACCTTTGTACCTCTCCGGCCACTGCTCCCAGGCCAGGGTGCCCACCCCGATTCTCATGCACGAGTACTCCTCCGGGCTGGTCTCCTCCACCCCCCGGGTCGCCCGGCGGCAGAGGCACGAGGTGAGGGCCATGGGATAAGCCAGCTCCAGCACTCGGTAGCCGTCTTTTAAGGGTAGCACCTGCCCGAAACCGACGGGATGGCCGGCGGCATTCTGGTTGGCCGCCTTAACCAGACGCCCGTATTTTACCGGGTCTTCTCTCCTGGCTACGGCGATTTCCTTCAGGGATGCCCACAACGGACGCCCGGGCCCCTGGCTGACGGCTACCGCTCGGCTCCCCGCTTCTTGGCGCTGGTAAAAGGCAGCCGCATAGTTCTCGGGATTCAGGTACCATACTGTCCCCTTCCCCCCCAGGTTATATGCACCGCACATAGACCAGCCCTCCTCCCTGCCGGCAGTAGTCGCCGCCCCGTTCCAAACCGGCTCTACGGCGCTAGGTTAGCACAATTATTTTGGCCTGTAAAGCGGTGGGTTTGGGGCTAGGGAAACAAGAAATCTAATATCCGGTCAGTATCCTCAGCGACCACCTGCCACTTTATGGGACGTCCCTCAAGGCAAGACTCAAAAATCTCCGGGTCCTGGCGGATAGAGCCGATGACGCTTATCGGCTGCTCGGCCAGGCGGGCCGTCAGTCTGGCGGCAATCTCGGCCGAGGGGACCTTGTTGAGCACCGCCCAGACGTCGGCTATCTGGATTTGGCCGGCCAGCTGGCTTATCTTTTCGGCAACTTCCAGGGAGTCAATGGAGGGCTCAACGACCACGAGGACACCGTCTACGTTAGTCTCCACCCCCCGGCCGAAATGCTCTACCCCGGCTTCCAGGTCAATAATAGCCACCTCATCTGTCTCCAGGCAGAGTTTTTTGAGGAAAGAGCGGCTGACGATGCCCATCGAGCAGGCACAACCCTCCAGTGCCATCAGTATTTTCCCCACGATGACCAGCCTCAGGCCATCCTGCTCGAGGATATATTCCGGGGGGATGCTGGCTACCGACAGCTCTTCCCTGACCAGCTGTATCGTCTCTTCGGTCTCTCCCGCCCTGACCCTGGCCACTATCTCCTGCTCCAGCTTCTGCTTACCCCCCAGCAAATCTATCAGCGGCCGGCAGCGGCGGCTAAACCCGAGCATCCGCTCCAGCCCGGTGTTGGACTCGTCGGCATCAACCACCAGTACCCGGCGCCCCCGGTGGCGCAGCCCCTCCGCCAGCAGTCTGACCAGAACGCTCTTGCCGCTGCCACCCTTGCCACAGACCGCTATTTTCTGCATCCCTTGCCTATCTCCGAAAGGTCACTCATTTTAAACCGGCACCAGCAGCTTTAACCTTCTGGGGTACCGGCGCGCCGGGGGCAGCGGCTGAGGGGGCACCAGGGACCGGTACACCGCCTCCAGCATATCGTCGGCACCGTTGGCGGCGCCGGTCACCACGGCCCGGGACACCCGGGCCATAAACTCATCAAAGCTGCTTAACACCTGATGGTAGTACGAGCTGTAGGCGTGCTGATAGACGTCGTCCTGGCGGTACTCGGCAATAATAACCTGCTCCAGCCTCTGCTTCATCCAGCGGGGGAAGGCCCACGGCCAGAAGTAGCGGACATACCGGGGCACTTCCGGTAAAGGGGACTCGGCCAGGAAAGCGCTGACGGTGTCCTCGAAGGTATCATCCGCCCCGTTTTCCGCCCCGATGACGACCATGTCGGCGATTTTGCCCAGGAACTGATTTAAGTCAGCGTATCTTTCGGCATACCGCGGCCGGTAAAGATGGTTTAACCTTTTCCTTTCACTGAGCCGGGCGCCGACCAGCTCGCGGACATCCTCTCTTATCACCAGCTTGTAACCTTCGGGCCAGAAGGTCTCGGCGGCGGAATCAGCATCCTCCGTATCCAGCATGAAATGCATGGGAATATTACCGCCTTGGGCTACTCTACTCTAGGGACCACCCCTGACACCGATGACCTGTCCCGAGATGAAACTTGATTCGTCACTGACCAGGAAGAGGACGGCCCGGGCCACGTCCTCCGGCGTGCCCAGCCGTCTTAAGGGTATCCGGGCGAGGGCATATCTTTTGAAATCATCCAGGTACATGCCCTCCCGGCGCGCCGTGTTCCGGGTCATCTCGGTATCGATGAAGTCAGGTGACACGCAGTTGACATTGATGTTGTAGCGGCCCAGGTCCAGGGCCAGGGCCCTGGTGAAACCTTCCAGGGCGGCGCTGGCGGCGGCGTAGCCCGTCTGTCCCCGCTGGCCCAGGCTGGCGGGGACCGGTGAGGACAGGTTGACAATCTTACCG